>NZ_JBFAKX010000013.1:0-189441 GCF_040655935.1 Promicromonospora sp. NPDC050262
TTTTGACTCGTGTGAGTGTGGTTGTGAAGTTATCGGCAGGTTAGTACCGGTCAGCTCCACAGGTCTTCAGTCCCTGCTTCCACATCCGGCCTATCAACCCAGTGGTCTGCTGGGTGCCTCTCACACACAAGGTGTATGGAAACCTCATCTCGAAGCAGGCTTCCCGCTTAGATGCTTTCAGCGGTTATCCCTTCCGAACGTAGCCAACCAGCCATGCTCCTGGCGGAACAACTGGCACACCAGAGGTTCGTCCGTCCCGGTCCTCTCGTACTAGGGACAGCCCTTCTCAAGTTTCCTACGCGCGCAGCGGATAGGGACCGAACTGTCTCACGACGTTCTAAACCCAGCTCGCGTACCGCTTTAATGGGCGAACAGCCCAACCCTTGGGACCTACTCCAGCCCCAGGATGCGACGAGCCGACATCGAGGTGCCAAACCATGCCGTCGATATGGACTCTTGGGCAAGATCAGCCTGTTATCCCCGGGGTACCTTTTATCCGTTGAGCGACGGCGCTTCCACAAGCCACCGCCGGATCACTAGTTCCGACTTTCGTCCCTGCTCGACCTGTCGGTCTCACAGTCAAGCTCCCTTGTGCACTTGCACTCGACACCTGATTACCAACCAGGCTGAGGGAACCTTTGAGCGCCTCCGTTACATTTTAGGAGGCAACCGCCCCAGTTAAACTACCCACCAGGCACTGTCCCTGATCCGGATCACGGACCGAGGTTAGACATCCGAAGCGATCAGAGTGGTATTTCAACAATGACTCCACCCGAGCTGGCGCCCGAGCTTCACAGTCTCCCACCTATCCTACACAAACCGCACCGAACACCAATACCAAGCTATAGTAAAGGTCCCGGGGTCTTTCCGTCCTGCTGCGCGTAACGAGCATCTTTACTCGTAGTGCAATTTCGCCGAGTTCGCGGTTGAGACAGCGGAGAAGTCGTTACGCCATTCGTGCAGGTCGGAACTTACCCGACAAGGAATTTCGCTACCTTAGGATGGTTATAGTTACCACCGCCGTTTACTGGGGCTTAAATTCTGGGCTTCGCCGAAGCTAACCCGTCCTCTTAACCTTCCAGCACCGGGCAGGCGTCAGTCCGTATACATCGTCTTGCGACTTCGCACGGACCTGTGTTTTTAGTAAACAGTCGCTTCTCCCTGGTCTCTGCGGCCCTCCCCGCGTCCCCCAGCAAGTGGGTTAACGGTTCAGGCCCCCCTTCTCCCGAAGTTACGGGGGCATTTTGCCGAGTTCCTTAACCACGATTCTCTCGATCGCCTTAGTATTCTCTACCTGACCACCTGAGTCGGTTTAGGGTACGGGCGGCTAGTCCCTCGCGTCGAGGCTTTTCTAGGCAGCATAGGATCACCAGATTCCCGCATACACGGTCACTATCAGCTCTCACCCTCAATGACACCCGGATTTGCCTAGGTGTCGGGCTACAACCTTGGACGTGGACAACCATCGCCACGCCTGGCTACCTTCCTGCGTCACCCCTGTTAACACGCTTACCTACTACCGGATCAGGTCCCACGCCTCCCCAACGGTCCGGTCCGAAGACCAGTGTGCTGGATTGGGATGGTTAGTATCACCGGACTCGGTATGGGCGGTACTTCGCCGGTAGGAGAATATCAACTCCTTGTCCATCGACTACGCCTGTCGGCCTCGCCTTAGGTCCCGACTTACCCAGGGCGGATGAACCTGGCCCTGGAACCCTTGGTCATTCGGCGGACGGGATTCACACCCGTCATTCGCTACTCATGCCTGCATTCTCACTCGTGTAGGCTCCACCGCTGGATCACTCCGCGACTTCACTGCCCACACGACGCTCCCCTACCCACCCACACACCTGAACACACACCACAAGGGCGCATGCTGGGCTTGCGATCAAACGCAATGTGAGTGCCACGGCTTCGGCGGTGTGCTTGAGCCCCGCTACATTGTCGGCGCGGAATCACTTGACCAGTGAGCTATTACGCACTCTTTCAAGGGTGGCTGCTTCTAAGCCAACCTCCTGGTTGTCTGTGCAACTCCACATCCTTTCCCACTGAGCACACGCTTAGGGGCCTTAGCCGGTGATCTGGGCTGTTTCCCTCTCGACCACGGAGCTTATCCCCCGCAGTCTCACTGCCGCGCTTGCACTTACCGGCATTCGGAGTTTGGCTGACGTCAGTAACCTGGTGAGGCCCATTAGCCATCCAGTAGCTCTACCTCCGGCAAGAAACACGCGACGCTGCACCTAAATGCATTTCGGGGAGAACCAGCTATCACGAAGTTTGATTGGCCTTTCACCCCTAACCACAGGTCATCCCCCAGGTTTTCAACCCTGGTGGGTTCGGTCCTCCACGCCGTCTTACCGGCGCTTCAACCTGCCCATGGCTAGATCACTTCGCTTCGGGTCTAGACCCGGCGACTATAAACGCCCTATTCGGACTCGCTTTCGCTACGGATACCCCACACGGGTTAACCTCGCCACCGAGCACTAACTCGCAGGCTCATTCTTCAAAAGGCACGCCGTCACCCCTACCAAGGAGGCTCCGACGGATTGTAGGCACACGGTTTCAGGTACTATTTCACTCCCCTCCCGGGGTACTTTTCACCTTTCCCTCACGGTACTTGTCCGCTATCGGTCACTAGGTAGTATTTAGGCTTAGCAAGTGGTCTTGCCAGATTCACACGAGATTTCACGGGCCCCGTGCTACTTGGGATCCCCTCCACCAGGCCGCATCATTTCGTCTACGGGACTCCCACCCACTACGGTCCGGTATTCAACCCGGTTCGACTATGACACGACTTTCTTACTGGCCGGAAGACTGTCAGATCTTCCCGGAAGGTCCCACAACCCCGCACACGCAACGCCTGACAGCTTGACACGCATACGGTTTGGCCTCATCCGCTTTCGCTCGCCACTACTCACGGAATATCTCTTCCTGTCGGTACTGAGATGTTTCACTTCCCGACGTTCCCTCCACACGCCCTATACATTCAGGCGCGGGTAACCGAACATGACTTCGGCTGGGTTCCCCCATTCGGAGACCCTCGGATCACAGCTTGTCTGCCAACTCCCCGAGGATTATCGCAGGCTACAACGTCCTTCTTCGGCTCCTAGTGCCAAGGCATCCACCAATGTGCCCTTAAAAACTTCAGCAACACTACAATCACAGAAACCAAGACAACATGCCCCACAACAACCAACCGAACAAGAGCGAACCCTCACCGGCGATCATCACAGAGCAGTCTTGGAAAAATTCAAAGATGCTCGCGTCCACTATGCAGTTCTCAAGCAACGGACGAACCCACCCAGGCAATCCGCACACGCCAACACCGGCAAGCCGGCTGGTCCGCGTACAACCCAGTGACCCGTGTCCTTCCAGAAACACCCAACCCTCCACACCCGCACCCACCGGTTCGAAGAACCACCAGGAGCGCAGCATGAGGCGGCCGGTTGCCTCAGGACCCAACAGTGTGCTTGGCAAGCCCCGCCGGCGTCGACCCCCACGTTCCAACCAGTGACAAGCACCGGCGTACTAGCGTTGGCCACCACCGAAGGCGACTCTTCGTCAATGTTCCACCCATGAGCAACCACCCCAGACGCGTACGGCCTGAGCATGGCCTCTGCCACCAGCACCCACCACCCACAGGGCGGCACGGCATCCCCGGTGTCCGGGGCCTGATGGAGATGAGCTCCTTAGAAAGGAGGTGATCCAGCCGCACCTTCCGGTACGGCTACCTTGTTACGACTTAGTCCCAATCGCCAGTCCCACCTTCGACCACTCCCTCCCACAAGGGGTTAGGCCGTGAGCTTCGGGTGTTACCAACTTTCGTGACTTGACGGGCGGTGTGTACAAGGCCCGGGAACGTATTCACCGCAGCGTTGCTGATCTGCGATTACTAGCGACTCCGACTTCACGGGGTCGAGTTGCAGACCCCGATCCGAACTGAGACCGGCTTTTTGGGATTCGCTCCACCTCACGGTATCGCAGCCCTCTGTACCGGCCATTGTAGCATGCGTGAAGCCCAAGACATAAGGGGCATGATGATTTGACGTCATCCCCACCTTCCTCCGAGTTGACCCCGGCAGTCTCCCATGAGTCCCCGGCATAACCCGCTGGCAACATAGGATAAGGGTTGCGCTCGTTGCGGGACTTAACCCAACATCTCACGACACGAGCTGACGACAACCATGCACCACCTGTGTACGAGTGTCCAAAGAGAACCCCATCTCTGGGGCTTTCTCGTACATGTCAAGCCTTGGTAAGGTTCTTCGCGTTGCATCGAATTAATCCGCATGCTCCGCCGCTTGTGCGGGCCCCCGTCAATTCCTTTGAGTTTTAGCCTTGCGGCCGTACTCCCCAGGCGGGGCACTTAATGCGTTAGCTGCGGCACAGAACCAGTGGAACTGGCCCCACACCTAGTGCCCAACGTTTACGGCATGGACTACCAGGGTATCTAATCCTGTTCGCTCCCCATGCTTTCGCTCCTCAGCGTCAGTAACTGCCCAGAGACCTGCCTTCGCCATCGGTGTTCCTCCTGATATCTGCGCATTCCACCGCTACACCAGGAATTCCAGTCTCCCCTACAGCACTCTAGTCTGCCCGTACCCGATGCAAGCCCACAGTTGAGCCATGGGATTTCACACCAGACGCGACAGACCGCCTACGAGCTCTTTACGCCCAATAATTCCGGACAACGCTTGCGCCCTACGTATTACCGCGGCTGCTGGCACGTAGTTAGCCGGCGCTTCTTCTGCAGGTACCGTCACTCTCGCTTCTTCCCTGCTGAAAGAGGTTTACAACCCGAAGGCCGTCATCCCTCACGTGGCGTCGCTGCATCAGGCTTTCGCCCATTGTGCAATATTCCCCACTGCTGCCTCCCGTAGGAGTCTGGGCCGTGTCTCAGTCCCAGTGTGGCCGGTCGCCCTCTCAGGCCGGCTACCCGTCGACGCCTTGGTAGGCCATTACCCCACCAACAAGCTGATAGGCCGCGAGCCCATCCCCCACCGAAAAACTTTCCAACACCCACCATGCGGCAGATGCTCATATCCGGTATTAGACCCCGTTTCCAAGGCTTATCCCGAAGTGGGGGGCAGGTTGCTCACGTGTTACTCACCCGTTCGCCACTGATCCACCCAGCAAGCTGGGCTTCACCGTTCGACTTGCATGTGTTAAGCACGCCACCAGCGTTCGTCCTGAGCCAGGATCAAACTCTCCGTAAAAGAGAAACATCCACACCCACCCACAAAGGGCGAGCGCGAACAATGATACTGGCCAGACCAAAACCAAACTGGTTAATTGATCCGATCCAAAAACAACCCCCACCGATCCCGACCACACCACCATGCTGGTGATACGACCCGAAACGTGAGAGTCAAATAATTGGCATTGACTATCAAGCACACTGTTGAGTTCTCAAACAACCGACGCACACCGTCAGAGCCGCGACCTTCTCGTTCGCTTCCCTGTCCGGGGCAGTTCCTCAAACTTACCAGGCCCTTTCGGACTTTTCCAAATCCCCGCCGGCCGCAGTGGCCGAGAGAATTCTTCGAGCAACCGAAGGAATTCTGATCCCATTTTTCGCCGACCATGAAAGGCATAAACCTTGATGATCCGCAGAGGAAGGGAACCATCCGAAGCGGACCGCAGTACGAACCGCGCCATCCCCGTTCGGAGGCAACCTCTGTAACTTACCCTACCACGCTCCCCGGCGCAAGCATCCTGGTCAGGATCACTGCAACGAGGCGCCAGTCGGCAAGCCCAACCCAGAACCGAAGCGCACAAAGCCACCTCGAAGATCTGGGATGGTTCCCGCCCCGGGACCGGCCAGTCACGCTCTTCGCGCTCCCTGTCCGTCTCTCCCTGCCGGGCGAACAACGGGAACAGTACACAGCGATCGGTGTCCACGCAAAATCAGCGTGCGCGCGACGTGCGCGGCGGTGCGCGGGGCCCGTCTCACCGACGTCACCGGCGGCGACACGGGCGCCCGCACACGCGGAACCGGCGTCACTCCACGGTGACGGACTTCGCCAGGTTCCGCGGCTTGTCCACGTCGTGCCCCAGGGAGAGCGCAGCGTGGTAGGCCAGCAGCTGCAGCGGCACGGTCAGGAGCAGCGGGTCGAGCTCGCGCTCGTTGCGCGGCACGTCGATGCGCTCCGCCCGCAGCTCGCCCAGGTCCACGCCTTCGTGCGTGACGACCACGAGGGGGCCGCCGCGCGCGGCGATCTCGTGCAGCGCGGCCACGTTCCGGTCGGTCAGCTCGTCGTCCGGCACGATCGCGACCGTCGGCACCTCGGGCGAGATGAGCGCCAGCGGTCCGTGCTTCAGCTCGGACATCTGGTACGCCTCGGCGTGCCGGTAGCTGATCTCCTTGAACTTCTGCGCGCCCTCGCGCGCCACCGGGTATCCCCGCACCCGGCCCACGAAGAACAGGCTCTCGGCCGCGGCGAGCGCCTTCGCGGCCTGCGCGATCCGCTCCTCGCCGTCGAGCACCTGCTCGATCTGAGCCGGCAGGCTCTGCAGCCCGGCCACGAGGCGGCGCCCGTCCGCGACCGAGAGGTCGCGCACCCGCCCGAGCTGGAGGGCCAGCAGGGCGAAGCCCACGAACATCGTAGTGAGCGCCTTGGTGGAGGCGACCGCGATCTCGGGTCCCGCGTGCAGGTAGATCCCGCCGTCGCAGGCCCGGGCGATCGCGGAGCCGACGACGTTGACCAGGCCGATGACCCGGCCGCCCTTGCGCTTGATCTCCTCGACCGCGAGCAGCGTGTCGATGGTCTCGCCGGACTGGCTCACCGCCACGTACAGGGTGTCGGGCTCGATGACGGGGTCGCGGTAACGGAACTCGCTGGCAGCCTCGGCGTCGGCGGGGACGCGGGCCAGCTCCTCGACGAGCGACGCGCCCATCTGTCCCACGTAGTACGCCGAGCCGCAGCCCAGGATCTTGACGCGGCGGACGGCGCGCAGGGCGCGGGCGTCCATCTCGAGCCCGCCCAGGTGGGCGGTCGCGAACCGCTCGTCCAGCCGGCCCCGCAGCGCGCGCTCCACGCTGGCCGGCTGCTCCAGCATCTCCGTGTACATGCGCGGGCGGCCGTCGATCTGGCCGTGCTCGTAGGCGCTGGGGTCGACGTCGACCTCGCGCGCCGTGGTCTGCGTGCGCGTCAGGTCCCGGCGGAACGTGGTGAAACCCGCCGCCGTGACGGTGGCCAGCTCGCCGTCGGCCAGGTGCGCCACCGTGGTGGTGTGGCGCACGAGGGCGGCCAGGTCGGAGGCCACGAACATCTCCTTCTCCCCCACGCCGACCAGCAGGGGGCTGCCGTTGCGCGCCACCACCACCCGGTCCGGGAAGTCCGCGTGGACGACGGCGAGCCCGTAGGTGCCCTCGACGGCGTCGAGCGCGTCGATCACCTTGCCCTCCAGCGTGTCCGCGGCGGACAGGGCGACGAGGTGGGCGAACACCTCCGTGTCGGTGTCGCTCGCGAGCTCCACGCCCTGGCCGGTGAGCCGGGCGCGCAGTGCGGCGGCGTTGTCGATGATGCCGTTGTGCACCACCGCTACCGTGCCGGTCGCGTCCGTGTGCGGGTGGGCGTTCACGTCGGTCGCGGGGCCGTGGGTCGCCCACCGGGTGTGGCCGATCCCCACGCGTCCGGTCATCCGCTTGGGCAGCACCTCGGCGAGGTCCCGGACCCGGCCGGCACGCTTGGTGACCTTGAGCTGGGAGCCGACGACGGCGACGCCCGCCGAGTCGTACCCCCGGTGCTCCAGCCGGCCGAGGGCCTCGACGAGCAGGGGGGCGGCGTTCTGGCCGCCGACGTAACCGACGATTCCACACATGATGGTGCTCCTTCAGGAGTACGGAGGGGCGGGCGGCGCGGCCCGCGGGAGGCGCCGGCTCAGCCGTAGATCATCCGGCGCAGCTGTCGCTCGCTGAGCTGCGGTGCCGCGACGACCCGCTGCTCCAGCTCGGCGGCGATGCGCGCGAAGATCTCGGGGTTCTTCGCGCCGTGGGTCTTCAGCTCGGCGTGCCGGCGCCGGACGACGTCCTCCACCGGTTCGGCGAAGTACGCGACGACGTCGCCGACCACGCGCGCCGCCTCGGCGGGCGTGAGTCCGGTGGTCGCCGCCACCTGGGCGACGAGATCGGGAGACGTCCTCATGCCGCTGAGCGTGGCCCATCCGAGCGGGTAACGACAACTTCTTGCCCGGAATCGGGCAAGATCCGGCTCCGCAGGAGACCAGAGGCGGGCGAAAAGTGTCCGGGCAGACGAAACGGCGGCCGCCCGCTGGTGAGCGGGCGGCCGCCGTCGTGCTCCGGACGTGCCGGTGGAGCGGCCGGGTGGAACCGTCGGTCAGGCGGTCACTCCGAGGCGGCGACCGCCAGGGTCTTCTTGCCCCGGCGCAGCACGGCGTACCGCCCGTGGAGCAGGTCCTCGCCGGCGAGCGCGGCGTCGTCCGACGTCACCTTCACGTTGTTCACGTAGGCGCCGCCCTCCGCGATCGCGCGCCGCGCGGCGCCCTTGGACGCCACGAGCCCCGAGCCCACCAGCAGGTCGGCGACCAGGTCGCCGGCCTTGGCCGTCACGCGCGGCAGCTCGGCCACCGCACCCGCGAGCGTCCGGGCGTCTAGGTCGTCGAGCGAGCCGCGGCCGAACAGCGCCTGGCTCGCCGCGATGACCGCCTCGGTCGCCCCGGCGCCGTGAACCAGGGTGGTCACGTCACCCGCGAGCGCCTTCTGGGCCTCCCGCGCGAACGGCCGCTCGGCCACCTCGCGCTCGAGCTCCGCGATCTCCTCGCGCGACCGGAACGTGAACACCTTGAGGTAGTTCACGACGTCGGCGTCGGCCTGGTTGAGCCAGAACTGGTAGAAGGCGTAGGGGCTGGTCATCTCCGGGTCGAGCCAGACGGAGCCGCCCTCGGACTTGCCGAACTTGGTCCCGTCGGCCTTGGTGATGAGCGGCGTGGTGAGCGCGTGCGCGCTCACGCCCTCGGCCTTGCGGATCAGCTCGACGCCGGCCAGCAGGTTGCCCCACTGGTCGTTGCCGCCGAGCTGCAGGGTGATGCCGTGCCGCCGGTACAGCTCGCGGTAGTCCATGCCCTGCAGCACCTGGTAGCTGAACTCGGTGAAGCTGATGCCCTCGTCCGAGGCGAGCCGCCGGGCCACGATGTCCTTGGACAGCATGGTGCCCATCCGGAAGTGTTTGCCGATGTCGCGCAGGAACTCGATCGCGGACATCGGAGCGGTCCAGTCGAGGTTGTTCACCATGCGCGCGGCGTTGGCGCCCTCGAAGGACAGGTGCGGCTCGATCTGGGCGCGGATGCGCTCCACCCAGCCGGCGACCACCTCGGGCGAGTTGAGCGTGCGCTCGCCCGAGTCGCGGGGGTCGCCGATGAGGCCCGTCGCGCCGCCGACCAGCAGGTAGGGCCGGTGGCCGGCGTCCTGCAGCCTGCGTGCCGTGAGGATCTGGACGAGGTTGCCGATGTGCAGCGACGGGGCCGTGGGGTCGAAGCCCACGTAATAGTCCACGGTGCCCTCCGACAGTGCAGAACGCAGCGCGGCCTCGTCGGTGGACTGTGCCACCAGGCCTCGCCATTGCAGCTCGTCGAGGATGTCGGTCACCGTGGGTGCTCCTTGCTTTCGTGGGACTGCTTCGTGGCGCGCGGCCCGGGCGGGCCGCTCGCCGGGCTCGTCGTGGGCCCGCACGTCATAGTCTGCCCGACGGCGGCGCGGGGCTCGCCCTCATTCCATCCCGCTGCGTTCCGTCCCGCTGCGTTCCGTCCCGCTGCGCTCGCGCGCCTCCGGGCTCACGGGCGTGAACAGGTTCACCAGGGTGCCGTCGGGGTCGCGGACGAGCAGCGAGCGGTTGCCCCACGGCATGGTGGTCGGCGGGGTCACGGTCTCGACCGTGTCGCCGAGCCCGGCGAACAGGGCGTCCACGTCGTCGACGAGGAACTCCACGATCGCCGTGCGATTGGCCGCCGGGGCCGCGGAGCCGGGGCCGAAGAGCTGGACCGTCCGCGTGCTGCCGATGGCGAGGGTGCCCCGGTCGGTGCGTAGCTCGGCGAAGTCGGGCGACGGCCGCTGCGCCGCGGTGCCGGTGACGCGTTCGTAGAAGGCCGTCAGCCGGTCGACGTCGTCGGTGATGAGGCGTACGGAGGCGAGGGTGGCGTGGTGCATGGTGATGGACCTCCAGGTCGCGGGGGGGGGGGGGGGCGGGGGGGGGCCCCCCCCCCCCCCCCCCCCCCCGCGACCAGCCTCCGCCCGCCGCGCGACACCCCTGTGTCGGTGTTTCCGCGCCTGTGTCTCCGCAGTGGACCGGGGAGCGCGCGGTCAGCCCAGGAGCGTCAGGGTGCGCAGGTCACCGTCGGGCACCTGGACGTCCTCCGGCCGGACCACCCGCCGGGGTGCGCGCTCGCTGGTGGCCGTGACCCGGTCGACGCGGTCGAGGCGGAAGGCGCGGATCCCGTCGCGCAGCCGGCACCAGGCCAGCAGGTACCACGCCGTGGACGACCCGACGAAGCCGAGCGGCTCGACGTCGCGCGTGGTCGCGACGCCCGCCCGGTCGGTATACCGCAGGCGCAGGACGCGGCGTGCTGAGATCGCGTCGGTGAGGACGGCGGGGACCGGTGGCACCTGCGGCGGCGCCCCGAGGAGGTGCACGCGTCCGGCGAGGTCGTGAGCGGCGGTCGCGTCGTCGTCCCGCATGGCCGCGAGGATCTTGCGGAGCGCCGTCGCGCCCGCGCCCGCGAACGGCGTCCCGGCCAGGCCGCCGAGCGCGACGGCGACGGCGACCGCCTCGTCGGGGCTGAAGTTCACCGGCGGGAGCGTCCGTGCGCGGTCGAGGCAGTAGCCCCCGGTGCGGCCCGGCTCGGCCCAGACGGGCACACCGGTCTGCTGCAGCGCGCTGATGTCGCGCTCGATGGTCCGCCGGCTGACCTCGAACCGATCTGCCAGCCACGACGCGCTCCGCGGACGCGGCGAGACGGCCCGCAGCTCCTCGACGATCGCGTACATGCGGTCGGTCCGGTTCACCCCGCGAGCCTATGCGGCGTGGGACGGGACCCACCTTCTTCCCAATCCAACGATTATCGATTACTCTCCCCGAGACGTCACTCCACAGTCGTAGGCCGTACGCCCAGGCCAACGCACAGCACCCCCTGGAACGCTGCGGCAACCCGAGAGGATCAACGATGATCAAGCACCGCACCCTGGCGAGCGTGGGCACGCTCACGGCGGCCGCCCTCACCCTCGCCGGCGCCGAGGGCGTGGCCGCCGCCCTGCCCCGGCTGCTGACCGCGGGCGACGCGCCCGACGTCGTGCAGTCGATGCCGCCCACGGTCGACCTGGCGCCCGAGCTGGTGGACCTGTCGCAGTACGACTGGGCCACCGGCGGCCCCCTGGCCGACCAGTACTCGATCGACGGCAAGTACTACATGGCCGGCATCGGCTTCCAGCTGCAGAGCCTGTGGTTCTACAACAAGACCGCCTTCGAGGAGGCGGGCATCACCGAGACGCCGGGCACCGTGGAGGAGCTCACCGCCGCGCTCGGCAAGCTCAAGGACGCCGGCTGGACCCCGATCCAGACGGGCGGCGACTGGATGACCAGCCACTCCCTGCAGGCGGCGGCGCGGTACCCGCTGCGGGTCGCGGGGGTCGAGGCCGTCGTGGTGGGGGCGCGCACCCCGGCCGAGGTCGGCGTCTTCGCCGACGCCGCGGCGGCCGACGTGCCCGAGGACCTGTGGGCCGCGCTCGACGCCGCGCGGTCCGCACCGGCACCGGCATGAGCGCGGGCCTCTCCTCGGGCGGGGCGGTTCCGGACGGGATCGTCGACGCGCACGTGCACCTCTGGGACACCGGCGCGATGCGGATCTCCTGGTTCGCCGAGCGCCTGGGCCTGCCGCGGCGCGTCGGCCCGGACGACCTGGCCCGCGCCACGGCGACGTCCCCGGTACCCGTGCGCGCCGCCGTCGCCGTCCAGGCCGCGGACACCGAGGGCGAGGCACGCTGGCTCGCCGCCTGGGCCGCCGCGCACGGCCCGCTGCCCGGGCCGGTGGTGCTCCAGTACGACGCCCGCCCCGGCGACCCGGCCGCCTGGGCGGGCATGGCCCAACCGCTGCTCGACGACGGCGTTCCCGTCGCCGGCGTCCGGCTCGCCGTGCCGGGCGGGGCCGCCGACCTGTCCGACGTCGCCGGGCTGGACGCCCTGTGCGCCGGGCTCGCCGGCACGGGACGGCTGCTGGAGACGCTCGTGCGCCCCGAGCAGCTCCCCGCCGTCGCGGCCCTGGCCGACCGCCACCCGGCGCTCGACGTCGTCGTCTGCCACCTGGGTCTCGGTACCGGGGCGCCCGACGAGGCGTGGCGCGCCGCGCTGGCGGACGTCGCCGCGCGGCCGCGCGTGCACGCCAAGCTCTCCGGCCTCCACACGGCGGGCCCGGACGACGCCGGCCGGGTCGCACTGATCGCCCGCGCCGCCGTCGACCTGCTCGGGCCGGGGCGTCTGCTGTTCGGCAGCGACTGGCCGGTGTCCGCCCGGGTCGCGCCGTACGCGGAGGTCGTCGGGCGCACCGCCCGCGCGCTCCCCCGGCTCGACGACGCCGCGGTGTCGGCCCTGTGGTCGGGTACCGCCGCGCGCCTCTACGGGATCACCGGTTGACGGGAGCGCCCGGCCGGGCGCTGCACCGCACCATCACGATCGCGACGTCGTCGTCGGCCGTGACGGAGAGCATGCCGCTCAGGGCCGTCTCGACGACGGTCCCCAGGTCCGCGGTCTGCGTTCCCTCGAGCACCTCGGCGAGCTTGTCCAGGCGGGCGCGCAGGCGGTCGTCCCGCGTCTCGATCAGGCCGTCGGTGTAGAGCACCAGCGTGTCACCAGGCCGGAGGTCGGTCACGTGGTCGCGGCGCAGGGTCCCCGGATCCATGCCGAGCAGCAGGTCGTTGCGGATCCGCAGGACCTCCGTCGTGCCGTCGGCCCGGACCAGGATCGGTGGCAGGTGACCCGCGCTGGACCAGCGCACCGTGCGGGCCTCGTCCCCGCCCGGCCGGGCCGGCCGCTCGACGCACGCCACCAGTGCGGTGGCCGTGGCGGAGCTTCCCAGGGCGAGGCCGTCGATGGCGGCGTCGACCCGCTCCAGCACCCGTGCGGGCGTCTCCTGGCTGTCGTACCCGATGGCCCGCACGAGCGACCTGATCTGCCCCATCGCCACGGCGGCGTCCAGGTCGTGCCCGATCACGTCGCCGATCACCACGGTGGTCGCGCCGTCGCGCCGCGTGAACGCGTCGTACCAGTCGCCGCCGATGTTCCGCTCGACGGCGGCGGGCTGGTAGTGCACGACCACCTCCAGGTCGTCCAGGCGCGGCGGGTCGGTCAGCACGGCCCGCTGCAGCGCCAGGGACACCTCGGAGGCCCGGGCCCGCTCCTCCTCGGAGTGCACGGCCCTCAGCCGCAGCGCGTCGTCCTGCACCCGGCGGCGGACGACGTCGCGCAGCGCGGAGGTGACCGTGGTCGACAGGACCACCATGAAGCGGGCATGGTCCGCGTCCCACGGCCGTGCCGCGGTGCCGCGCAGGACGAGCGCGGCGATGACGCCGCTGCCCTGGCCGGACCGCACGGGCTTGACCACCGTGCCCGGGACCACCTGACGCCGACCGGAGCGCAGTGCCCGGACGACCAGGCGCAGCTCGCTGGGCTCCGGCTCGTCCCCGGCCTCCAGGACCACCTCGGGACCGCTCGCGGCGTAGAGGGCGACCCGGGCGACGTCCGGGCTCGCCGCCAGCAGGCCGATCACGGGCTGGGCGAAGGTCCGCAGGTCGGTGAACGTGCCGGGCAGGACGCCGTGCACCTCACCCAGCAGGGCCAGCCGCCGCTGGTTCACGACCGCGCGCGTGGTCTCGGTCGCGATGTCCAGCACGCCCACGACGCGCCCGTCGTCGTCCAGCAGCGGGCTGTAGGAGAAGGTGAAGTAGGTCTCCTCGGCGTACCCGACCGGTTCATCAGCAGGTACAGGTCCTCGTTGAGCGTCGGCTTCCCCGTGGCCAGCACCGTGTCGAACAGCGGACCGATGTCGTCCCAGATCTCGGCCCACACGACCCGGGCCGACGCACCCAGTGCGGCGGGGTGCTTGGCCGTGCCGAGCATGTCCCGGTAGCCGTCGTTGTAGATCAGCGTCAGGTCCGGGCCCCAGACCATCATCACGGGGAACCGCGTGGAGAAGCACAGCCGCACGGCATGCCGCAGGGACTCCGGCCACGTGCTGGGCGGACCGAGCGGCGTGGCCTCCCACGCGACGGTCCGGGCCTCGTGGCCGACGGCGCTGCGTGCCGTCGCCTCCTCGAACCACCCCGATCTCACATGCGAATCGTAACGAGGATGCCTCGCCGGGCTAGCCTTCGGAGGGGGTGAGCCCGGCTTGTCCTGTTTTGCTCTGGAGGCCGTCGGCGTCGGCGTCGAGCAGGGTCCCCGCGGCGTGTGCCTCGAAGAGGGCCGAGGCCGCGTCTGCGTCGCCGCCGTCGAGGACGTCGAGCAGGCTGCGGTGCCAGTCGGCCACCTGGTGCCAGTCGCCGGTGAACTCGGGGTCGCCGAGCAGGTGCATCGAGCGCAGGCTCGGCTCGATGATGTCCCACATGCGCGGCAGGTAGGTGTTGCCACTGGCCTCGATGACCGCGCGGTGGAACCCGAAGTCGAGCTCGCGGAACGCGGGCAGGTCCTGCGCGTCGACCGTGCCGTGCATGGCGACGATGAACTCCTCGAGCCGCGCCCGGGTCTCGGCCGTGAGCCGCCCGCAGGCGAGCCGGCCCGCGAGCGCCTCCAGCGCCACGCGGGCCTGCTTGGCCTGCTGGGCCTCCTCGTCGGAGTGCTTGGTCACGAAGTTGCCCTGGTGACGCACGTGCGTCACCAGGCCCTCGTGCGCGAGCTGCTTGAGCGCGTCGCGCACGGGGGCCTGGCTCACGCGCAGGCGGCGGGCCAGCTGTGACTCCACGAGCTGCTCGCCCGGGGCCAGCTGCGACGACTTGATCATCGACTTGACCAGGTCGTAGATCTGGTCGGACAGCAGCCCGCGCTCGAGGCCCGAGATCCCGCTCAACGCATCAGTCATCCGCCCAGCCTAGCGGCATTATCGACAATCGTTTGTGCACCGGAGCGGTAGGCCGCGAGCCAGGCGTCGGCGATGATCCGTGACCCCGCGGGCGTGGGGTGCACGCCGTCCGGGGCGAGGGCGACGGCGCCCTCCGTCCCGCCGAGCGCGTCCGCGGCGGCCGTGAGCAGGGAGTGCAGTGGCACCAGCGCGGCGCCCGCCTGCTCCGCCAGGCGTGCGACGACCGCCCGCTTGCCCGCGAGGTCGCCGAGCCAGTCGCGCTGCTCCGGCCGCACCGGCAGGAGGAACGGCTCCACGAGAACCAGGCGCGGGCTGCCGGGCACCCGGTCCAGGAGCCGCAGGTAGGTGGCCTCGAAGTCCTCGGCGCTCGTCGGGTCGTCGTTGTCGTAGCGGCGCCACGTGTCGTTGACCCCCACGTACACGCTGAGCACGTCGGGCGCCGTGCCGGCGACGTCGCGGTCCCAGCGGGCCTCCAGGTCGACGGCGCGGTCGCCGCCGATGCCGACGTTGCGCACCTGGGCGCCGGGCAGGTCGGCCGCGACGAGGCTGACGTAGCCGTCGCCGAGCGACCCGGCGTCCGCGCGGTCGCGGCCGGCGTCGGTGATCGAGTCCCCGACGAAGACGAGTCGTTCGGCGGCCTGTCCGGTGGTGATACCGCTGCTGGTCATGAAGCACTCCCTCGTGTGACGAACGGGTCCGACGGTACCGGGCATCGCTCCCGCTGCCAGCCGCGGGTCGAGGACGACCCGCAGTCCGTGACCATCACCGAAGAGGTCGGAGCACTCGCAATGAAGCGACATCTGTCAGCCCTGCTCGCCGCCGCCGTCGCCACGTGCGTCGTCGGCGCGACTACCACCGGCCCGGCCGCCACGGCCGCCCCGCAGCAGACCGGGGCCCAGCACGCGTCAGCCACCACCACCACCGACAAGGGGAACGACAAGCGCCCCGGGAAGGGCCACGGCAAGCCGGGCAAGCCCGGCAAGCCCGGCAAGGGCCCGCACGCGCCGGGCGCGCAGGGCACGATCTACCTCGCCCCGGACGGCGACGACGGCGCCGCCGGTACGAGGACCACACCCCTGGCCACGCTGGAGGCGGCGCGTGACGCCATCCGCGCGCTCCGGACGGCCGGCAACCTCCCGGCCGACGGCGTGACCGTCTACCTGCGGGAGGGCACGTACGAGCGCTCGGCGTCGTTCACCCTCGGCGCCGAGGACTCGGGTACCGCGGCCGCGCCCGTCATCTAGCGCTCCTACCCGGGCGAGACCGCCACGATCTCCGGCGGCAAGGAGCTGCCCTACGACGGCTTCTCCCCCGTGACCGAGCAGGCCGTGCTCGACCGTGTGATCGAGACGTCGGCCCGCGACGACATCCTCCAGATCGACGTCTTCATGATCGACGTCTTCCCCAACACGATGATCGAGCCGAACTCGACGCACGAGGTCACCTTCGGCGCCGTGGACGTCGCGGGCGGCATCCGCGTGGTGCTGCGCGTGGACGGCGAGCCGGTGTGGCGCTACCTCGACGACACGGCGAACAACCCGCTGGCGGCCCCGGGCTACTTCACGGCCTACCGCCAGGGCCCGGCGGGCGAGATGAGCATCTTCTGACCGATGTGTCAGACGCTCAGATCCCTGGAGGGATCTGGGCGTCTGACACGTCCTGCTAGGGGAGGGAGGTGAAGGTGTGGGTCTGCCGGCCCAGGTTCTCGATCTCCAGGGTGACCACGTCGCCGTCCCGCAGGTACGGGAAGCGTCCCGAGAGGGCGACGCCCTCGGGCGTGCCGGTGCAGATCAGGTCGCCCGGCTCCAGCGCCATGTACTGCGAGAGGTGGTGCACGATCGCGGCGACGTCGAAGATCATGTCGGCCGTCGACGAGTCCTGCCGCGGCTCCCCGTTCACGAAGGAGCGCAGCCGCAGCCCGCCCGGGTCCACCTCGTCGGCCGGCACGAGCGCCGGGCCGGTCGGCAGGAACCCCGGGCCGCACTTGCCCTTGGACCACTGGCCCAGGGAGTCGTCGAGCTGCCACGCCCGCTCGCTGACGTCGTCCACCACGGTGTAGCCCGCGACGTGCTCGCGCGCGGCCTCGACGGACGGCAGGTAGCTCGCGCGCCGGCCGATCACGACCGCCAGCTCCACCTCCCAGTCCACCTTCTCGGCGCCGGGCGGCAGCGGCACGGCGTCGTCCGGCCCGGCCACGGTGTTGGGGTGCTTGAAGAAGATGATCGGCAGGCGCGGCGGCTCCGCGCCGGACTCGCGCGCGTGCGCGGCGTAGTTCTGCCCGATGCAGACGACGGCGGCCGGGCGTGCGATCGGCGCCCCGCGGCGCAGCGCACCGGCGCCGTCGAGCACGGGCAGCTCCCCCGCGGCCAGGGCGGCCCGGGTGCGCGCCACGCCGTCGGCGGCGAGGAACGCGCCGTCGACGTCGGCGGTCAGCGGGCGCAGGTCGTAGGTGACGTCGTCAGAAGTGACGGCGGGGATCTCCTGGCCGACGGGGCCCAGGCGGAGCAGGTGCATCGTGTCCTCGTTCTCGGATCGGGTGGGCGGTCACGTTCAGGACTGCTCGGGCGGGCGGACGCGCAGCTCGTGCATGCCGCCGTCGACCGCGAGCGCCGTGCCCGTGGTCGCGGTGGCGAGCGGGCTGGCGAGGTAGCAGACGGCGTGGGCGACGGCCTCGGGGCTCACGAGGCGGCCGGTGGGCTGACGCGCCTCGAGGGCGGCGCGCTCGGCGTCGGGGTCCGCGGCGGCGTCGAGCAGGCGGCCCACCCAGGGCGTGTCGACGGTGCCGGGGTTCACGCAGGTCACGCGGATACCCTCGCGCACGTGGTCGGCGGCCATCGCGAGCGTGAGGGCCTGCACGGCGCCCTTGCTGGCGGAGTACAGGGCACGCTGGGGCAGCCCGGTCCACGAGGCGATCGACGCCGTGTTGACCACGGCGGCATGGTCCGAGGCGCGCAGGTACGGCAGCGCGGCGCGGGTGACGCGCACGATGCCGAGCACGTTCACGTCCAGCACGCGCAACCACTCGGCGTCGTCGTTGTCGGCGACGGTGCCCTGGGCGCCGATGCCGGCGTTGTTGACGACGACGTCGATGCCGCCCAGGCGCTGGGCGGCGGCCTCGACCGCGGCGCGGACGCCGGCGTCGTCGGTCACGTCGGCGACCTCGCCGTGGGCGCCGTCGGGCACGCCGTCGGACGCGCGGTCGATCGAGACGACCTGGGCGCCGCGCCGCAGCAGGGCGGTCACGACGGCGGCGCCGATACCGGACGCCCCTCCCGTGACGATGGCGCGGACGCCGTCGAACTCAAGGGATGTGGTCACGGGTACTCCTCCTGGGAAGCGGCTGCGATGGCGATTCATCCAATCTATAGCACCGATCCGGCCGGAACCGAAGGGGCAGATCACCCATCGGACCCGATAGGATTTGCCCGCTCGGAGCGATACGTCATACCTCTCCCCCGCTCCGGGACCATCCGCTCGACGAGGAGTGCTCCGCCATGTCCCAGGCGGTCCAGCCCGCCCCACCGTCGCACCCGGACCGGGCCTGGTTCACCGAGGCCAGGTTCGGCCTGTTCGTGCACGTCGGGCTCTACTCGGCCGCCGCCCGGCACGAGTGGGTGCTGAGCACGCGCACCTGCGCGGGCTGGCCGACCGGGTCCGGTACGCGCAGCTCCTGCACGACGGCTCCGAGCTGCGTGCCACCCGCACCGACCCGGACCAGAAGGCGTGGAACACCACGCCCGGCGGGCAGCCGCCCGGCACCCTCACGCTGCACCTGCCCACGGCGCGGCCCGACGTCGCCGTGCCGGTGGTCGAGCTGTTCCTGCGATGAGTTCGGTGGCGCCGCGTCGTCGGACGTGGCATGGAAACGAAAAACCATCGGCGAACCGCTGCGGCGTCAGGCAGGGTTGAGCCATGAGCGACGTCGACATGCCCCGCTGGAAGCGCAACGTCGGGCTGTTCCTCGCCGGCCAGACCATCTCCCTGTTCGGGTCGATGGTGGTCATGTACGCGGTGATGTGGCACCTGACCATCGAGACGCGGTCCGGGTCGGTGCTCATGCTGAGCATCGTGTTCGGCATGCTGCCGCAGGCGTTCGTGTCGATCTTCGGCGGCGTCTGGGCGGACCGGCACCACCGCAAGTTCCTGATCATGGGCTCGGACACCGTCATCGCCCTGGCGACTCTCGGGCTCGCGCTGCTCATGGTCAGCGGCGTCGACTCGCTCTGGGTCATCTACGCGGCGCTGGCCGTGCGCTCCGTCTTCGCGGGCATCCAGACGCCGGCGGTCAGCGCGATGATCCCGCAGATCGCACCAGCCGACCAGCTCATGCGCGTCAACGGCATCTTCCAGTCCATCCAGTCGGGCATGATGCTGCTCGCCCCTGCCCTGGCGGCCGTCATCTACGCCTCGTTCGACATCGTCACCGTCTTCTTCGTGGACGTGGTGACCGCCCTGCTCGGCGTCGGGATGCTCGCGCTGGTCGCGGTGCCGCGCCTGGTGCGGTCCGACGCCGGCGAGCCGGTCAGCTACTTCGGCGACCTCGCCGCCGGCGTGCGGTACATCCGGGCGAACGCGCCGGTGCGCTGGCTCATCACGCTGTTCGCGCTGGTGATGTTCCTGGTGGGCGCGCCCAGCTACCTCACCCCGCTCATGGTCACCCGCACGTTCGGCGACGAGGTGTGGAAGCTGACCGCCAACGAGCTGTTCTGGGGCGGCGGCATGCTGCTGGGCGGCATCATCATGGCCACGGTGGGGCCCAGGATCACGCGCCGGGTGCGCCTCATGGTCGGATCGGTGATCGCCACGGGCGTGCTGGTCGCCGGGCTGGGCGTGTCCACGAACATGTGGGTGTTCTTCACGATCGGACTCGTGATCGGCGTGATGTTCGCAGCGCTCAACACGCCGGCGCTGACGATCATCCAGGAGCGCGTGGAACCCGAGATGCAGGGCCGGGTCTTCGGCTTCGTCGGGATCGTGATGACCGTGGCGATGCCACTGTCCATGGTGGTGTTCGGGCCGCTGGCCGACCAGTTCTCCGTGGAGTCGCTGCTGATCCTCGCCGGCGTGCTGCTGGTGGCGGTGCTGGGCGCGATCCTCGCGTTCCCCGGGGCGCGGCGCTCGCTCGCGCAGGTCGACGCGGCGCCCGAGGCACCTGCCGCGACGCCGGAGGATGCTGCCGCCGCGCCGGAGCAGGGAGCGTCGGATGTGCCACAGGACACAGCCGGCCTGCGCTGACGGCGTGAAAGTATTGCTGGGTCCCATAGCCGTCAGCCACGCGTGCGGAAGGTTCCTGTGAGCGCCCCGAAGATCTATGCCCTGCACGAGAACCCCGAGTGGTTCCCCCCGTTCGCCGAGGCCTTCGCGGCCGAGGGCGTCGACTACGTCGAGTGGGTGCTGACCGACGGCGTCCTGGACCTGGACGAGGCGCCGCCCGAGGGCATCTTCTGGTCGCGCATCTCGGCGAGCAGCCACACGCGCGACCACGGCCTGACCAAGGACTACTCGCGCGCGGTGCTGTCCTGGCTGGAGGCGTACGGACGCCGCACGGTCAACGGCCGCCGTGTGCTGGAGCTCGAGGTCAGCAAGGTGGACCAGCTCACCGCCCTGCGCGCCGCGGGGATCGACACGCCGCGCACCGTGGCCGCCGTCGGGCGCGACCAGGTGCTCAAGGCGGCGCAGGGCTTCCCCACGCCGTTCGTCACCAAGCACAACCAGGGCGGCAAGGGCCTGGGCGTGCGCAAGTTCGACTCGTTCGAGGACCTCGCCGACTACGTCGGGTCCGACGAGTACGAGGAGCCCGTGGACGGCATCACGCTGATCCAGGAGTACGTCGTGGCGGCCGACGGCGGCATCACGCGCGTCGAGATCGTGGGCGGCGAGATGGTGTACGCCGTCCGCGGTGACACCGAGCGCGGCGGGTTCCAGCTCTGCCCCGCCGACGCGTGCGTCATCGACCCGGAGACGGGCCGCCCGATCCCGCCGGTCGGCGCGACCATCTCCATGGCGCCCGACGACGACTGGGGCCTGTTCTCCGAGCGCGAGGGCTACGACGACCCGGTCGTGGACAGGTACCTCGCGTTCACCGAACGGCACGGCATCGAGGTGGCCGGCATCGAGAACATCCGGACGGCCGACGGCCGGGTGCTGACGTACGACGTGAACACCAACACGAACTACAACAGCGACGTCGAGCGGGGCACGGCGAAGTCGGGCCCCCGCGAGATCGTCCGCCACCTCGCGAAGGTGCTGCGCGAGACCTACCCGGCGTAACCCGTTGAGTGCTGGATCTTCGCCCTTCTGGCACACGAAAAAGGGCGAAGATCCAGCACTCAACGAAGGGTGGTCAGGCGAAGCCGAAGATCGGGCCGAACGTCACCACCACGATCGCGGCCCAGACGGCGTAGACCGGCAGGTACTGCGTCTGCCAGCGCTCGATCGCGCCGAAGGCGCGCTGCCCGCGGACGAATCCGGTCGCCAGCCACGCCGCCCACGCGAGGTGGACCAGCAGCACGAGGTTGAGCCCGAGCGCCGCGACCTTGTTGGCGGTGAAGCCGAACTCGGCGATGCGGGTGAGCATCGCGGTCAGCGCCACGGCGTCCACCGCGAGCGCCGCCCCGACCAGGACGAGCTGCAGCCAGTCGAAGATCCCGGGCGGCGCGAGCGGGTCACGTGCCGAGATCGAGTACAGCAGCAGGAACAGGACCAGCACGAGGATCGCGTCCATGAGGATGAGCAGGTCCCGGTCCACCGCGGTGAGCGGTCCGTTGACGAGCAGCACCACGAAGATCGCGACGAGCATGACGATCGTCAGGGGCGTGAACACCCGGGTCAGCACCGGGGCGATGTTCTCGACGACGTTCTTCTTGGCCTCCACCAGCCACGCGCCGACCAGGAGCGCGCCGGGCAGGGCGAACGGCAGGAGCCAGTCGCCGAGGAAGGGCTCGAAGTCCACTCCGACCAGGCTGAGCGAGCCGAAGGTGAGCCCGATGAGCAGCCCGCCGCCGAGCGCGATGAGCGCGAGGTAGATGATGAGCTCGCCGGTGAACCGGACGAAGTCCATGCGGCGCGCGCTCGACCGCCACGCCCCGCCCGCGTACACGACACCCAGGAGCAGCCAGAGCACCACGGGCGTGTGGGTGATCGCGAGGAACTCGGTCATGCCGGGTGCGTCGAACTCCCCCGGCTCGAACGGGTAGAGGTTGACCACGAGCGCCAGCGCCGTCGTGACCGCGACCAGCAGGGCGCTCACCCGCCACGGGACGTGCCGCTTCCACACGAAATAGCCCGCCAGGAAGGGCAGGACGGCGAAGACGGCGTTCCGCACGAGCACCAGCTCGTTGCCGGTCGTGGCGGCGAGCAGGACCTTGAGCACGATCCCCGCGCCGACCGCGAGGGCCAGGACGACGGCCAGCTCGCGCCAGCGTCCGCCGTCGCCCGGCTCCTCGGGGACCAGCACGAGCTGCTTCCAGAGCCGGTCGGAGTGCTCGCGAGCGAACTCGCGGGACACCTCGTCGAGGTTGCCCATGCGCTTGACCGCCACGAGGAAGGCCTCCTCGTCCTCCAGCCCGCTCGCGGTCAGGTCGCTGACCTGGCCGCGCAGGTGGTCCTCCATCTCGTCGACGTCGGCCGCCGAGATCGCCCGACGGCGCTGGACGTAGCCGCGCCACAGGTCGATCTGCTCCTCGAGCACGACGTGCTCGGCGGGCTCCGTCTGCTGGGCGGGACCGGCGTCGTTCGCGTTCTGTTCGCTCATCAGGCCCACCCCTCCGCGACGGCGGGGCCTGGCTGGACGTCCTGCCAGACCTGCTTGAGGGCGTCGGAGACGACCGCCCACTGCTGACGGCGCTCCGCGAGCGCCTCCTTGCCCGACGCGGTGATCGCGTAGTGCTTGCGCCGCCGCCCGACGTCGGACGTGCCCCACGTGGCCTTGACGTACTCCAGGCGCTCCAGCCGGTGGAGCAGGGGGTAGAGCATGCCGTCGGTCCACTCCATGCGGCCGCCGGAGAGCTCGTTGACGCGCTTGAGGATCGCGTAGCCGTACGACTCGCCGTCGGCCAGGATGCCGAGGACGAGCGGCGTGGCGGACGCCGCGACCAGATCCTTGTCGATGTGCACCTGCACTCCTATGCCTAGTGCTGCTAGGGATGCCTACCCTAGCAGCACTAGGCATAGGAGAACTAGGTTCGCGCGGGGCGTTGCGTCGTGGGCCGGTTCGCGGCGGGGCGTTTCGTCGCTGGGCGGTAGACCGACACCGTCGGCTCGCCGTCGAGCCAGAAGCGCCACGGGTACAGGTCGGCGCGGCCGCCGTCGCCGCTCACGCCCACGCGCGGCCCGGACAGCACGCTGCCCGACGGCGCCTCGGGCACCTCCAGCACCACCGCACCCTCCGGGTCGGTGACGTCGGCGCCGTCGTCGGCCAGGTCGAGGCCGAGCGCGACCGTGAGGCGGGCGGGGCCGCGCGCCAGGTCGCGCTCGGCGCGCACGACGCCGGAGGCGAGGCGCCTTGTCGTCGCCAGTGCGACGCCGTCGGGCCCGGGACCTGTCACCTCGCCGGCCCGCAGCAGCACCGCGGACGCCGTTCCGTCCGGGCCGCAGACCACGTTGGCGCAGTAGTGCAGGCCCAGGTGCCGGTACACGTAGAGCCGCCCGGGCTCGCCGAACATCGTCTCGTTGCGCCGGCTCGGGCCGCGGAAGGCGTGGGAGCCGGGGTCGTTCGTCCCGTCGTAGGCCTCGACCTCGGTGATCCGCAGCGTGACAGCGCCGTCGGCGGTGCGGCGGGTCAGGGTGGCGCCGAGCAGGTCGCGCGCGACGTCGACCACGGGCCGGTCGAAGAACGGGCGGGCCGGCACGGTCATGGGTGCGTCACTCGGGTTCGCTCCTGGGTCGTCCGCTCCATCAGATCAGCGCGCCGACGCCGTCCACGTGGAGGTCGGCCCGCTCGCGGGTGCGCTCGCGCGCGTAGTGCTCGGCCTCGTCGGCCATCCAGCGCAGCCAGTGCTCGCGCGCCTCCTCGCCGTCGCGCGCCAGGCCGCGGCGCAGCCGCTCGGCGTCGTCGGCCTGGACCCAGATGCGGAACGCGCCCAGGGCGTCCACCTGGCGCGCGCCCGCGCCGCAGCCCTCCACCACCAGGTGGGCCGACGGCGGGACGTCGTGCCACTCGGCCCAGTCGCCCTCGACCCAGTCGTAACGCCGGTAGCGCACCTGCTCCCCCGCGGCCAGCGGGTCCAGGACCCAGCGGCGCAGGTTCTCGGCGCCGCCGTCGGGGCCGGCCGCCCAGCCCTCGTAGAGATCGTCCATGTGGATCACCGGGGCCTCCAGCGCGTCCCCGAGCTGCGCGGCCAGCGTCGTCTTGCCCGACCCGGCGGGCCCGTCGACGCACACCAGACGCGCGTCGACCACCCGGATCCGGCCCAGCACCTCACCCAGCACCCCTGGCGTGACGGTCATCCCACTCCCCTCGGAAAAGGTCTACCCAGCGATTGTGCCCGGAATCCACGTGAGATCCGGGCACGATCGCTGGGTAGACGACCCGCGCCGGCGCGGGACCGGCGTCGTCAGGACTCCGGCTGGGCCCAGAAGCGGAACTCCGTGGCCCGCTCCTTGGCCGCCTCGATCTGCTCCGCGACCCGCGCCGGGGCGGTGCCGCCCACGTTGTCGCGCGAGGCGAGCGAGCCCTCGACGGACAGCACGGAGCGCACCTCGGGGGTGAGGTGCTCCGAGATCTTGGCCAGGTCCTCGTCGGACAGGTCCCACAGCTCGATGCCGCGCGCCTCGCACTCCTGCACGCAGGAGCCCGCGACCTCGTGCGCCACCCGGAACGGCACGCCCTGCTTGACGAGCCACTCGGCGATGTCGGTCGCGAGCGAGAAGCCCTGCGGCGCGAGCTCGGCCATGCGGTCGGTGTCGAACACCATGGTGCGCACCATGCCCGTGAACGCGGGCAGCACCGCCGTGAGCGTCGCCACCTGGTCGAACACCGGCTCCTTGTCCTCCTGCAGGTCGCGGTTGTACGCGAGCGGCAGGCCCTTGAGCGTGGTGAGCAGGCCGGTGAGGTCACCGATCACGCGCCCGGCCTTGCCGCGCGCGAGCTCGGCGATGTCCGGGTTCTTCTTCTGCGGCATGATCGACGAGCCCGTGGAGTACGCGTCGTCCAGCCGGACGAACCCGAACTCCTTGGTGTTCCAGAGGATGACCTCCTCCGCGATCCGCGACAGGTCCACCGCGATCATCGCGGCGACGAAGGCGAACTCGGCCGCCACGTCGCGCGAGGCCGTGCCGTCGATCGAGTTCTCGACCGGCCCGCCCTCCAGGCCCAGGTCGGCGGCCACGGCCGCCGGGTCCAGGCCCAGCGAGGATCCCGCGAGCGCGCCGGACCCGTAGGGCGACTTCGATGCGCGCACGTCCCAGTCGAGGAACCGGTCCACGTCGCGCAGCAGCGGCCACGCGTGCGCCAGGAGGTGGTGCGCCAGCAGGACCGGCTGGGCGTGCTGCAGGTGGGTGCGCCCCGGCATGGGGGCGTTCCCGGCCGCGGCCGCCTGGACGATGAGCTCGTCCACGAGGTCGAGCACCTGCGTGCCCACGGTGCGGGCCTGGTCGCGCAGGTACAGCCGCACCAGCGTGGCGATCTGGTCGTTGCGGGACCGGCCGGCGCGCAGCTTGCCGCCCAGCTCGTCCCCGGCGCGCTCCAGCAGGCCGCGCTCCAGCGCGGTGTGCACGTCCTCGTCGTCGAGCACCGGCAGGAAGGCACCCGAGACGACGTCCTGCTCCAGCACGTCCAGCGCGTCGATCATGCGCGCGAGCTCCGGCTCGGTGAGCAGGCCCGCGGTCGCCAGGGCGCGGGCGTGCGCCCGCGACCCGGCGATGTCGTACTGCGCGAGCCGCCAGTCGAAGTGCGTCGACTGCGACAGCGCGGACAGCTCCGGCGACGGCCCGCCGGCGAACCGGCCGCCCCAGAGGGCGACCTTCGGTCCGGTGTGTTCCCCCACCGTCGCCGACGGCCGGGCGGAGACGTCCTTGCCGTCGCGCTCGCTCACAGCGCGCCCGCCGTCAGGTTCGCCTGGGAACCGAGGTCCACGCCGTTGCCGAACTTCTCGTCGCGCGCGGCGGCGAGCTTGGCGGTGAGGCCGTAGATCTCGATGAAGCCGCGGGCCTGCGACTGGTCGAACGCGTCGCCCTCGTCGTAGGTGGCGAGGTTGAAGTCGTACAGCGACTGCTCCGAGCGGCGCCCGGTCACGGTGGCGCGGCCGCCGTGCAGCACCATGCGGATGTCGCCCGAGACGTACTTCTGGGTGTCGTCCACGAAGACGTCCAGCGACTTCTTCAGCGGCGAGAACCACATGCCGTCGTAGACCAGCTCGCTCCAGCGCTGCTCGACCTGGCGCTTGAACCGGGCCTGCTCGCGCTCGAGCGTGACGTTCTCCAGCTCCTGGTGGGCCGCGATCAGCGCGATCGCACCGGGGGCCTCGTAGATCTCGCGGGACTTGATGCCCACGAGCCGGTCCTCGACGATGTCGATGCGGCCGACACCCTGGGCGCCCGCGCGGCGGTTCATCTCCTGGATGGCCTGCAGCGGGGTGACGGGCACGCCGTCGATCGCCACGGGGATGCCCTGCTCGAAGGTGAGGATGACCTCGTCGGCCACCGGCGGGAACGTCGGGTCGTCCGTGTAGGAGTAGACGTCCTTGGTTGGCTCGTTCCAGATGTCCTCGAGGAAGCCCGTCTCGACGGCGCGGCCCCACACGTTCTGGTCGATCGAGAACGGGTTCTTCTTGGTGGTCGCGATCGGCAGGTCGTGCTTCTCCGCGTAGTCGATGGCCTTCTCGCGGGTCAGCGCGAGGTCGCGCACCGGGGCGATCGACTTGAGGTCGGGCGCGAGCGACGTGGTGGCCACCTCGAAGCGGACCTGGTCGTTGCCCTTGCCGGTGCAGCCGTGGGCCACGGTCGAGGCGCCGAACTCGCGTGCGGCGCGCACCATGTGCTTGACGATCACGGGGCGCGAGATGGCGGAGACCAGCGGGTAGCGGTCGAGGTACATGCCGTTGGCCCGCAGCGCGGGCATGCAGTACTCGGCGGCGAACTCGTCGCGCGCGTCGGCGACGTACGCCTCGACGGCGCCGCAGTCCAGCGCGCGCTGGCGGATGACGTTCATGTCCTCGCCGCCCTGGCCGACGTCGACGGCCACGGCGACCACCTCGGCCCCGGTGGCCTCGGCGATCCAGCCGATGGCGACGGAGGTGTCCAGGCCGCCCGAGTAGGCGAGCACGACGCGTTCAGTCATGATTGACGTTCTCTTTCCGGTGGTGGTGTTCAGGTGCAATTCTTGTGGGTTCTCAGGCGCTGAGCGCGAGGAAGCGATGGGCGAGTGCGGCACCGTCGGCGTCGCGCGCGATCACGAGGATCGTGTCGTCCCCCGCGATGGTCCCCAGCATCCCGGGGAAGACGGAGTGGTCGATGGCCGAGGCCAGCAGGTTGGCCGCCCCCGGCGGGGTGCGGAGCACCACGAGGTTGCCCGACGACTCGGCCGAGACCAGCAGCTCCTTGGCGAGCCGGGCCAGCCGCGCGGACAGGTACTCCTCGCTCGCGTCGGACTGGGCGCTGCGGTCCCCGCCCTCGCCGGGGACCGCGTAGACGAGCGTGCCGTCCGAGCCGCGCACCTTCTCGGCCTGCAGCTCGATCAGGTCGCGCGACAGCGTGCCCTGCGTGACGCTCACGCCGTCGGCCGCCAGGGCATCGGCCAGCTCGGCCTGCGAGTGGATCGCGTTGCGCGTGACGATCGCGGTGATCCGGGCGTGCCGGGCCGCCTTCGTGGTCGCTGTGGTCGCCGTCGTCGCCGGCTGCCGGGTGACCATCAGCCCTGCTCCAGCAGCCAGGCCAGCAGCGCCTTCTGCGCGTGCAGGCGGTTCTCGGCCTCGTCGAAGACCACGGACCGCGGCCCGTCGATGACGTCGGCGGTGATCTCCTTGCCGCGGTAGGCCGGCAGGCAGTGCAGCACGAGCGCGTCCGGGGCGGCGCCCGCGAGCAGCTCCGCGTTCACCTGGTAGTCCCAGAACGGCTTGGCCCGCTCCTCGGCCTCGGCCTCGTCGCCCATCGACACCCAGGTGTCGGTGGCCACGACGTCCGCCCCGGCCACGGCCTCCTTGGCCGACGTCGTCACGGTCACCGAGCCGCCCGTGGTCGCGGCGATCTCGGCCGCCCGGGCGACCACGGCGGCGTCGGGCAGGTAGCCCTCCGGGCCGGCGATCCGCACGTGCAGGCCGGCCGTCGCGCCGCCCAGCAGGTAGGAGTTGCCCATGTTGTTCGCGGCGTCGCCCACGTAGGCGAACGTGGTGCCGGGCAGGCTGTCCAGCCCCCGGTGCTGCGCCACCGTGAGCAGGTCCGCGAGGATCTGGCAGGGGTGGAAGTCGTCGGTGAGGGCGTTGACCACCGGCACGCGCGAGACGGACGCCATCTCCTCGATGCGGTCCTGGCCGAACGTGCGCCACGCGATCGCGGACACCTGCCGGTCGAGCACGCGCGTGGTGTCCACGACGGACTCGCGCACGCCGATCTGGGCGAGCCGGCCGTCCACCACGAGCGGGAACCCGCCGAGCTCGGCGATCCCGGCCGCGAACGACACCTGGGTGCGCAGCGTCGGCTTGTCGGTGATGAACGCGACGGCGCGCGGACCCTCCAGCGGGCGTCTGGCGTACCGGTCGGCGCGCAGGGCGAGGCCGAGCTCCAGGACGGCCTTCTGCTCGGCGGGCGTCAGGTCGTCGTCGCGCAGGAAGTGGCGGGTCATGCGAGATCCTCCGGAAGGGAAGCGAAGAAGCGGGCGGCCTCCGTGGCCTGCTCCGCGGTCAGGATGAGCGGCGGGGCGAGCCGGATCGCGTCCGGCGCCACCGCGTTGACGATCAGTCCGGCCTCCAGGGCGGCGGTGGCCACCTGGGGTGCCACCGGCTCGTTGAGCACGACGGCGAGCAGCAGCCCGCGGCCGCGGACCTCCTTGACGAGCGGGCTGCCGCACATCTCGATCTCCTGGCGCAGCAGGGCCCCGACCTCGCGCACGTTGGTCAGCAGGCCGTCGCGCTCGATCACACCGAGCGTCGCGAGCGCCGCGGCCGACGCCACGGGGTTGCCGCCGAACGTGCTGCCGTGCTGGCCGCGGCCCAGCAGGCGGGCCGCGTCGCCGTACGCGATGACCGCGCCGACGGGGAAGCCGCCGCCGAGGCCCTTGGCGACCGTGACGACGTCGGGCACGATGCCGCCGCCGATCTCCGGCTGCTGGTAGGCGAACCACGAACCGCACCGGCCGACGCCCGTCTGGACCTCGTCCAGCACGAGCAGCGCGCCGTGCGCCCGGGTCAGGCGGCGGGCAGCAGCGAGGTAGCCCGGCGGCAGGGGCCGCACGCCGGCCTCGCCCTGCACGGGCTCGACCACCAGCGCCGCGACCTCGCCGTGCTCGGCGACGGACTGCGGCGTGAACGCGGCCTCCAGGGCGGCGAGGTCGCCGAACGGCAGGTGCTCGACGC
The DNA here is from genome assembly GCF_040655935.1 of Promicromonospora sp. NPDC050262. NCBI lineage: Bacteria > Bacillati > Actinomycetota > Actinomycetes > Micrococcales > Promicromonosporaceae > Promicromonospora > Promicromonospora sp. NPDC050262. The sequence continues at coordinate 29,589 of NZ_JBFAKX010000013.1, forward strand.
CGCCCGGGAGCGGCTCGAACGGCTCGCGGTACGCGGCCTTCGCGGTCAGCGCGAGCGCGCCCATCGACCGGCCGTGGAACCCGCCCTCCAGGGCGAGCACGCGCGTGCGGGAACCCACGCCCGACGACGTCGCGACCCGGCGCGTCATCTTGAACGCCGCCTCGACCGCCTCGGTGCCCGAGTTGGTGAGGAACACGCGCGAGCCCTCCGGCGCCTCGGCCACGCGCAGCAGCGTCTCGGCGAGCGCGATCTGGGCCGGGGTGCCGAAGAAGTTGGAGACGTGCCCGAGCGTGCCGAGCTGGGCGCTGATCGCCGCCGTCAGCGTCGGGTGCGCGTGGCCCAGCGCGTTCACCGCGATGCCCGCGAGCAGGTCGAGGTAGCGCTTGCCGTCGGCGTCCCAGACGTAGGCGCCCTCGCCGCGCACCAGCACGCGCTGCGGCGGGCCGAACGTGTCCATCACCGCGCCCGAGTACCGCTGGGTCCACGCTGCGACGGAGCCGTCGGCCGTCAGGGCCGCGCTCTCGTCGGCCGGGATCACCGTGCTCATGCGTCCGTTCCTTCCTGGGCCTCGAAGGCCTCGGCGTCCTCGGCCGGTGCGGGCCCCGCGACCACCATCGTGCCGTTGCCCCGCGTCGTGAAGACCTCCAGCAGCGCGCTGTGCGGCTGCCGTCCGTCGATGACCGTCGCGGCGCCCACGCCGCCCTCGACGGCGCGCAGGCACGCCTCCATCTTGGGCACCATCCCCGCCTGGAGGGTGGGCAGCAGCTCGGCCAGCTCGGGCGCCGTGATCCGCTCGACGAGCGAGCCCTTGTCGGGCCAGTTCGTGTAGAGGCCCTCGACGTCGGTCAGCACGATGAGCTTCTTGGCGCCGAGCGCCACCGCGAGCGCCGACGCCGCGGTGTCCGCGTTGACGTTGAGCACCTGGGTCGGGTCGTCCTTGTCGGGCGCGATCGTGGAGACCACGGGGATGCGCCCGGCCTCCAGCAGGTCCTCCACGGCGCGCGGGTCCACCTGGACGACGTCGCCCACGAGGCCGACGTCGACGGGCACGCCCTCGACGATCGCGTGCCGGCGCTGGGCACCGAGCAGGCCACCGTCCTCCCCCGACAGGCCCACGGCGACGGGGCCGTGGGCGTTGATCAGGCCCACCAGCTCCCGGCTGACCTGGCCGGTCAGGACCATGCGGACGATCTCCATGGCCTCCGGCGTGGTGACGCGCAGGCCGCCCTTGAACTCCGACTCGATGCCGAGCCGGTCGAGCATGGCGTTGATCTGCGGTCCCCCGCCGTGCACGACGACGGGCCGCAGCCCCACCTGCCGCAGGAACACCATGTCCTGCGCGAAGGCGGCCTTGAGCTCGGCGTCGATCATGGCGTTGCCGCCGTACTTGACCACCACGAGCGCGCCGGAGAACTCCTGCAGCCACGGCAGCGCCTCGACGAGCACCTCGGCCTTCTGGTCGGGCCGCAGCCCGTTCACGATGTCGCTGCTCATGTGCTGTACGCGCTGTTCTCGTGGACGTAGTCGTGCGTCAGGTCGTTGGTCCACAGCGTGATCTCGGCGTCGCCGGCGTGCAGGTCGATGGTGAACGTGACCTCGCGGGCCGCGGCCATGTCGACCTTCTCCGGCGGTTCGTGGGCGCCGCCGGCCTTGCAGACCATGACGCCGTTGACGCTCACGTCGAGCTCGGCCGGGTCGAACGGCGCGACGTCCTCGGGCACGGTGCCGACCTGGGACAGGATGCGGCCCCAGTTCGGGTCGTTGCCGAACACGGCGGCCTTGACCAGGTTGGACCGGCTCACGGCGCGGGCCACGGCCAGCGCGGCGTCCTCGGTGGTCGCGTTCGTGACGGTGATCGCGATGTCGTGGGACGCGCCCTCGGCGTCGGCCACGAGCTGCCGCGCGAGGTCGGCGCAGATCGCGGTGACGGCCTCGGTGAGCGCGTCCAGGTCGGCCGGCACGCCCGAGGCGCCCGACGCCATGAGCACCACGGTGTCCGAGGTGGACATGGCGCCGTCGGAGTCGACGCGGTCGAAGGTGACGCGCGTGGCGGCCCGCAGGGCGGCGTCCGCGTCCGCCGCCGGGACGACGGCGTCCGTGGTCACCACGCACAGCATCGTCGCCAGGGCGGGGGCGAGCATGCCCGCGCCCTTGGCCATGCCGCCCACCGTGAAGGTGCCCGCCGGCGTCTCGACGGTGCGCACCGCCGTCTTGGCCACGGTGTCGGTGGTCATGATCGCGGTGGCGGCCGCCTGGCCCGCGGCGTCGTCCGCGGCGAGCTCCCCGACCGCCACGGGAACGCCCGCGAGCAGCTTGTCCGCGGCGAGCCGCACGCCGATCAGGCCGGTGGAGGCCACCAGCACGTCGATCGCGCCGATGCCGAGCTCCCCGGCGACCTTCTCCGCGGTGGCGTGCGCGTCCTGGAACCCGCCCGGTCCGGTGCACACGTTCGCCCCGCCGGAGTTGAGCACGACGGCGCGGGCAGCGCCGTCCTTCACCGCCTGGCGCGACCACATCACCGGCGCGCCGACCACGCGGTTGCTCGTGAACACCGCGGCGGCGGCGAACTCGGGACCGTCGTTGACGACCAGCGCCAGGTCCGGCCTGCCGGAGGCCTTGAGGCCGGCGGTGACGCCGGACGCCCGGAATCCTTGTGCCGCGGTGACGCTCACGGGGCGACTCCTTCGGTGATGAGGCCTGCGGTCTCCCGCAGGCCGAGGGCGAGGTTCATGGACTGGACCGCGGCGCCCGCGGTCCCCTTGACCAGGTTGTCGATGGCCGTGACCGTGACGACCCGGCGCGCGGCCGCGTCGACGGCCACCTGCACGAGCGCCGTGTTGGCGCCGAGCGTCATCGCCGTGCTGGGCCACTGGCCCTCCGGCAGCAGGTGCACGAACGGTTCGTCGGCGTAGGCGGCCTCCCACGCGGCGCGGACCTGCTCCGGGTCCGCGCCCTGCGCCAGCCTGGCGGTCGCGGTCGCGAGGATGCCGCGAGCCATCGGTACGAGCGTGGGCGTGAAGCTGATGCCCACCTCCGGCGCGCCGGCGGCCCGCAGGTTCTGCTGGATCTCCGGGATGTGCCGGTGCGTACCGCCCACGCCGTACGGCTGGGCCGAACCGAGCGCCTCGCTCGCCAGGAGGTGCGGCTTGAGCGCCTTGCCCGCGCCCGAGTAGCCGTTGGCCAGCACGGCCACGATGTCGGTGGCCTCGACCACGCCCGCAGCGACACCGGGCTGCAGGCCCAGCGTCACCGCCGTGACGTTGCAGCCGGGCACGGCGATCCGGCGCGCGCCGGGCAGCTTGTCGCGCTGGCGGGCGGCCCTGCTCAGGTCGGCGCCGGTCACATCGGCACCGGGCGCCTCGGCGTGGATCAGCTCGGGCATCCCGTACGGCCAGGTCCCGGCGTGCGTCGAACCGTAGAACTGCTCCCAGTCGCTCGCCGACTCCAGCCGGTGGTCGGCGCCCAGGTCGATGACCAGGACGTCGTCCGGGAGCTGGGCCGCGATCTGGCCCGACGCGCCGTGCGGCAGGCCGAGCACCACGACGTCGTGGCCGGCGAGCGTGTCGGGCGTGGTGGGCTCCAGGATGCGGTGCGCGAGGCCGCGCAGGTGCGGCTGGACCTCGCCGAGGCTCGACCCGGCGCTCGCGTGCGCGGTGAGCGTGCCGATCTCGACGAAGGGATGGGCCGCGAGGAGGCGCAGGACCTCTCCGCCCGCGTAGCCGGAAGCGCCCGCGACGGCGACTCGGATGAGCTGGCTGCTGGACATATTCGGTAGTGTACATAGTTATGCAGCCGGGGCGAAACCGGTGCCCGACGACGCCGGGCGGGCCGCCCTCGGGCCCCGCCGCACGCGACGTAGGCTCGGCCCATGCGCGCAGTCGTAGCCCGTGAGGCGGGCGGCCCCGAGGTCCTGTCGTACACCGAGCTCCCCGACCCGGCACCCGGACCGGGGCAGCTCCTGCTCCGCGTCGCGGCCGCGGGCGTGAACTTCATCGACACCTACCGCCGCGCGGGCGTGTACCCGATGGAGTACCCGCACGTGGTGGGCGCCGAGGGCGCGGGCACCGTGGAGGCGGTGGGCGAGGGCGTCACCGGTTTCGCCGTCGGCGACCGGGTGGCCTGGCACGACGGGCCCGGCTCGTACGCGGAGCTCGTCGCCGTCAACGCCTCCGGCGTCGTCCACGTACCGGCCGGGCTCGACCTGACCACGGCCGCAGCACTCCCCCTGCAGGGCATCACCGCGCACTACCTGGTGCGGTCCACGTTCGAGGTGCAGCCCGGGCACGACGTGCTGCTGCACGCGGGCGCGGGCGGCGTGGGCCTGCTGGCGACCCAGCTCGCCGTGGCGCGCGGCGGGCGGGTGGTGACCACGGTCTCCACCCCGGAGAAGGCGGCACTGTCCGCCGCGGCCGGCGCGGCGCACACCATCGACTACGCCGCGATGGACGACATCACCGCCGAGCTGCCCGCGCTCGTGCGCGAGCTGACCGACGGCCAGGGCATGCACGTGGTGTACGACGGCGTGGGCCGGACCACCTTCGAGGCGTCGCTCGCCTCGCTGCGCCCCCGCGGCATGCTCGTGCTGTTCGGCGGGTCGTCGGGCCAGGTGCCGCCGTTCGACCCGCAGCGCCTCAACCGGGGCGGCTCGCTGTTCCTGACGCGGCCCACCATCGCGCACTACACCCTCACGCGCGGGGAGCTGGAGTGGCGCACGTCGGAGGTGCTGTCGTCCGCGGCGTCGGGCGACCTGGACGTGCGCATCGGGGCGACCTACCCGCTCGCCGACGCCGGCGAGGCGCACCAGGCGCTGGAGTCCCGGGCCACGACGGGCAAGGTGCTGCTCGTCCCCTGAGTGGTGGGCGCGGTACGGGGTGCTGCTGGCAGGTGGCGTGACGTCGGCGCTGTGCGTGGCGTCGGCAGTCGGCGCGGTGTCGGCAACGCGCCATCGTATTCGGCAGGTGCCGCTGAGTCGGCACATAGCCCCCGTCATCGGTAGTTGGCACTGAGATCGGCACAGGCCTGTGCCGATCTCAGTGCCAACTACCGAGCTCGCGACGCAAACTGCCGAGTTCGCGACGCAAGCTGCCGACGCCGCCGGGACCGACAGAGCCGACAGGGCCGGGCGAACGGTGCAGGCAGTTGGGCATCGGATCGGTTTAACGTTGGATCCTTTTCGCCCCTGCGCGCACCCAGGCCTTTACACCGATCCGCGCGGTAGCGACAATTCACCCGTCCGGTTCGTTCCAGCTCGGAGGTTCAACGTGGTACTTCCTCGCTTCTCCCGCGCCCTGGCCGCCGGGGCCGCCGTCGCCGCACTGGCGCTCGGCGCCCTCACCACCAGCTCGGCCGCCGCCGCGCCCGCGGACGACGGCGCCACCGCCGCCGCCCCCGCGGACGGCGCGCCCGCCGGTGACGTCTCCGTCCGGACGACGGTGCGGCCGAGCCTCGTGCTCGACCGCGACTTCCCCGACCCCGACGTGTCGAAGTTCGGGAACACCTACTACGCGTACGCCACCAACCAGGGCAAGAACCTGCCCTGGGCCACCGCGCCCGACCCGGACGGGCCGTGGACCTTCCAGTCCGCCGACGCCCTGCCGACCCTCGGCGCGTGGGCCAAGACCGGACGCACCTGGGCGCCCGACGTCTCGCAGCGCGCCGACGGCAAGTACGTCCTCTACTACACGGCGTGGCACACCGCGTCCGGGCGGCAGTGCATCGGCGCGGCGCTGGCCGACTCCCCCGGCGGCCCGTTCGCGCCCGTCGGCAGCGAGCCGCTCATCTGCCCGCTGGAGGCGGGCGGCGCGATCGACGCGTCCAGCTTCGTCGACACCGACGGCACCCGGTACATCCTGTGGAAGAACGACGGCAACGCCATCGGCGCCACCACCTGGATCCACGTGCAGCGCGTGGCCGCGGACGGCCTCACCTTCCAGGGCGGCGCCACCCAGGTGCTGCGCAACGACCGGGCCGACGAGGCCGGCATCATCGAGGCGCCGGTCGTGACCAAGGTGGGCGGCACGTACGTGCTGTTCTACTCGGCGGGCCCGTACAGCACCAACTCGTACGGCACCAACTACGCGGTGGCCAGCTCGATCACCGGCCCGTACACCAAGGCGTTCCGGTTCCTCATGACCACCGACTCGCTCGACGGCGCGGTGTCCGGACCAGGCGGCGCCGACGTGCTGCGGGACGCCGGGGGCGACAAGCTGATCTTCCACGGCCACCGGGACGCGGGCGGCCGCGGCATGTACGTCGCCGACCTCGGCTGGGCGAACTCGAACCCGGTGGTGCGCGGCAGCCGGGTGCGCTACGAGGCCGAGCGCGGCACCCTGAACAACTGCACGGTCCGCGAGAACGCGGCCGGCGCGTCCGACGGCAAGGTCGCCGCCTACATCGACCACGCCGACAGCTGGGTCGACGTCGGCTCGGTCTACGTGCCGACGTCCGGCAGCTACACGCTGCACGTGGGTTACGCCAACGGCTCGGCCGTGACGGCGTCGCACACGGTCACGGTCAACGGGGTGTCCGCCGGGTCCATCAGCTACCCGATCACCGGCTGGGACAACTGGCAGCAGTCCAGCAAGGACATCACGCTGCAGGCCGGCTGGAACACCGTCCGGCTGGGCAAGGGGACGGCGTTCACGGAGCTGGACTACATCGAGGTCGCGTAGCGCGGACGCCGCGGCCCGGCCCGTCGTGATGTATCTTGACATCAAGATACTCGACGGCGAGGAGTTGTGATGGCCGACTGGAACCCCGGTGCCTACCTGCAGTACACGGACGAGCGGTCCCGCCCGTTCACGGAGCTGGTCGCCCGGGTGCCGGGCACGCCCGCCACGATCGTCGACCTCGGGTGCGGTCCGGGCCATCTCACCTCCGTGCTCCGCGCACGCTGGCCCGAGGCGCACGTCACCGGGGTGGACGCCTCCCCCGCCATGATCGACCGGGCCCGCGCCGCCGACCCGGGCACCGAGTACGTGCTGGCCGACCTCAGCACGGACGAGCACACCGCCGACCTCGTCATCAGCAACGCGGCGCTCCAGTGGGTCCCGGGGCACCGCGAGCTCCTCACCACGCTGGCCGACCGCGCCACGCAGACCTTCGCGTTCCAGGTGCCGGGCAACCACGACGCGCCCAGCCACCGGCTCCTGCGTGAGGTCGCCGCCCGCGCGCCGTACGCCGACGTCGTCGGGCCCGTCGAGCGACGGGCTACCGCCGACCCGGCCGAGTACCTGGAGCTCCTGGCCCGGCCGGGCTGGACCGTCGACGCGTGGGAGACCACCTACACGCACGTCCTGCACGGACCGGACCCGGTGCTGCGCTGGATCTCGGCGACCGGCGCGCAGCCCACGCTCCAGGCGCTGGAGGCGAAGGACCCGGCCCTGCGCGCCAGGTTCGAGGAGGAGTTCGGCGCGGCGCTCCGGGAGGCCTACCCCGAGCTCGAGCACGGCACGCCGCTGGCGTTCCGCCGGGTGTTCGCGGTGGCCACCCGGGACGGCGTCAGCCCCGCTGGGTGACCCGGGCCTCGAGCCCGGCCAGCTCGGTGTCGACGTACCGCCGCGTGCGGCCCCGCACCAGGTTGCCGAACAGCCAGGCCAGGGAGCCGGTCTGCGTGATCGCGAGCGTCACGCGGGAGCGGCCGTCGGGCAGGGGCTCGACCAGGTGCTCCGCCTGCGTGGTCAGGCCCGGCGCCTCGCTGATCCACGCGAAGTGGCGCGGCGGGTCCCACTCGTCCATCAGCCAGATCGCGAGCGGCAGCCTGGGCTGCTCGATCCGCACCTGCGTGCCGACGTCCGGCGGGTTGGGCCCGTCGATGATCTCGACCGACGTCATGGACGACGTCCAGTCGGGCATGTGCTCGACGTCGGACAAGACCGCCCAGACGGCCTCGGGCGAGGCGTCGATCTCGGCGGAGGTGCTGTAGCTCGGCATCGGTGCTCCTGTCCTGGAGGGGTGACGCCGGCGGCCGGCGTCACCCCCTAGTCTCGACCTCGGGACACGATCTCGCGCCCGACCGACACGCCTCAGGCGCGGACGGGCGGCGTCGGCCAGGTCGGGGCGGTCAGGCCCTGCTCGAAGAAGAGGTACTCGTGCACCGACGAGATCTCGAACGCCCGCAGCATGCGCTCGCGCTCGTCCGGGGAGACCCAGCGGGCCGCGTCGTCGGCCAGACGGCGGGCCTGCCGGGTCGACTCCTGGAAGGCCTCGTCGCCGTAGGTGCCGATCCAGGCCCCGTACCGGTGCCCCGCCAGGCCGCCGGGGCGGCGTCCGGCCAGGTCCACGAGCACGCTCCCGACATGCGCGTAGAGCCAGAAGCACGGCAGGAGCGCGGCGACCGTCTCGGCGTAGCTGCCCGACGCCGCGGCGTGCAGGTGGCCCGTGTACGCCGCGGTCACGGGGGACGGCACGATCGCGGCGACCTCGCTGGCCGCCAGCCCGGCGTGGGCGCCCAGCCAGTCGCGGTGCAGCGCCGTCTCGACCTCCAGGGCCGTCACGGACGACCGCGCGAGGAAGCCCTGCGCGGCCGGGTCGGGCGCCACCTGCGCGGCCCGCGCCAGGATGCGCGAGTACTCGCGCAGGTAGGCAGCGTCCTGGGCGAGGTAGAACGCGAAGGACTCGGCGGGCAGCGAGCCGTCCCCGAGCGCCCGGACGAACGGCATGTGCTCGACGGCGTCGCGCCAGCCCGCGATGCGTTCCCAGGCCTCCTCGGTGAAGGGGCGGACGGCGGCGGGGCGGGCCGGCTCGGCGACGCCGGCCGGGGTCTCGGTGGAAACGGGGACAACAGAAGTAGTCACGATGGACATCCCTTCGCCAGCATGATCTGGATCAGGTTCGACGGGTGTGGTCTCAGCCCTGGCAGGGCACCCCGTGTCACGTGCGGCAGAGGCTACCGGATCGGGCGGGCCGTAGGCTGCCGGATCGGACCGGTCGTAGGCTGCCGCCATGACAGACCGCCCGATCCGCATCGGTGTCCAGCTCCAGCCCCAGCACGCCGACTACTCCGCCCTGCGTGACGCGGTGCTCCGCGCCGAGGACGCCGGCGTCGACATCATCTTCAACTGGGACCACTTCTTCCCGCTGCGGGGCAACCCCGACGGCAAGCACTTCGAGTGCTGGACCATGCTCGGCGCGTGGGCGGAGCAGACCGAGCGCGTGGAGATCGGCGCGCTCGTGACCGGCATCGGCTACCGCAACCCCGACCTGCTGGCGGACATGGCGCGCACGGTCGACCACATCTCGGGCGGGCGGCTGATCCTGGGCCTGGGCGCCGGCTGGTTCGAGAAGGACTACGACCAGTTCGGCTACGAGTTCGGCACGGCGGGTTCGCGCATCGCGAGCCTGGCCGACGCGATGCCGCGTATCAAGGCCCGGCTGGCGGCCGGCAACCCGGCGCCCTCGCGCGAGATCCCGATCCTGATCGGCGGCGGCGGGGTGCGCAAGACGCTGCGGATCGTGGCCGAGCACGCCGACATCTGGCACGCGTTCGGCGATGTGCCGACCCTGACGAGCAAGTCCGCGATCCTCGACGAGCACGGTGCCGCCGTCGGGCGGGACACCGCCGCACTGGTCGAGCGCTCGGTGCAGGCGCAGGGCTCGCCCGCTCAGGAGGGCGAGGCCCTCGTGGCGGCCGGGGCCACGCTGTTCACCGTCGGGGTGACCGGCCCGGACTACGACCTGTCGACCGTCACGGACTGGGTCGCCTGGCGCGACTCGCGAGGCTGACCCAGCCGCAGCGCGCTGTTGACCAGACCCAGGTGGCTGAACGCCTGGGGTGTGTTGCCGAGGTGCCGGCCGGTGGCCGGGTCGTACTCCTCGCTGAGCAGGCCCAGGTCGTTGCGCACGGCGAGCAGCCGTTCGAACAGGGCGACCGACTCGTCGACCCGGCCGATGCCGTGCAGCGCGTCGACCAGCCAGAAGTTGCACACCAGGAACGTCGCCTCGGCGCCGGGCAGGCCGTCCACCTGGTCGTCGGCCTCGTTGTGGTAGCGCCGCAGCAGCCCGTCCTGGCCGAGCTCGCGCTGCACGGCGTCCACGGTGCCGACGACGCGGGGGTCGTCCCAGGGCAGGAAGCCGACCTGGCCGATCAGCAGCAGCGCGGCGTCGAGCCCGTCCGAGCCGTAGAACTGCGTGAACGTGTTCCGCTCGGCGTCGAACCCGTGGGTGCACACGTCGTCGTGGATCCGGTCGCGCACGGCGCGCCAGCGCTCGACGGGTTCGTCGACCAGGCCGTACTTCTCGACGGCGCGGACGGCCCGGTCGAAGCCCGCCCAGGCCATGACGCGCGAGTGCACGAACGCGCGGCGCGGACCGCGCACCTCCCAGAGCCCGTTGTCGAGGTCGTCCCAGTGCTCCTCGAGGTGCTCCAGCAGGGCCCGCTGCAGCCGCCACACGTCCTGGTCCTGCTCCAGCCCCGCCTCGCGCGCGTGGTGCAGGGCGTCCAGCGTCTCGCCCCACACGTCGATCTGGAGCTGACCGGCCGCGTCGTTGCCGATCCGCACCGGCGCGGACCCCTCGAAGCCGGGCAGCCAGTCGAGCGTGTACTCCGGCAGCCGGCGCCGCCCGTCGAGCCCGTACATGATCTGCAGGTCCGCCGGGTCGCCGGCCACGGCCCGCAGGAGCCACGCCCGCCACTCGCGCGCCTCGTCGATGAAGCCCGTGCCGATCAGGGCCTGCAGCGTGAGACCGGCGTCGCGCAGCCAGCAGTACCGGTAGTCCCAGTTGCGGGTGCCGCCGAGCTGCTCGGGCAGCGACGTCGTGGCCGCCGCCGCGATCGCACCCGTCGGGGCGTAGGTGAGGGCCTTCAGCGTGATCAGCGAGCGGTGCACGGCGTCGGGCCACTGCCCCGTGTAGCTGCAGCCCTCGAGCCAGGAGTGCCAGAACTCCTCGGTGTCGCGCAAGGCCGCGTACGGCTCCACCGGGTCCCGGGTCTCCAGGTGGGACGCGTGATAGTTCAGGACGAACGGCACCCGGTCACCCGGCCCCACGGTGAACTCCGCACGCAGCACCGACCCGTCGCTCACACCCTCACGCGCCATCGGGACCACCGAGTCGATGCGCACGGAGTCCGGGCCCGCCACGGCGCGCAGCGCGTCCCCGTCCTGCGTGATCCAGGGCACGATGTTCCCGTAGTCGAACCGGAGCCGCAGCTCGGTGGTCATGGCGACTTTGCCGCTGACCCCCTCGACGATCCGGACCAGGTCGGCCTCGTCCCCGCGCGGCGGCATCAGGTCGATCACCCGGACCCGCCCCTCCGGCAGCTCCCACTCCGTCTCGAGGATCAGGGTGCCGTCCCGGTAGCGCCGGCTCGTGCAGTCGCCGCCCGACGTCGGGCCCAGCCGCCACGACCCGTGCCGCTCGTCACCGAGAAGCTCCGCGAAGCACGCCGGGGAGTCGAACCTCGGCAGGCACATCCAGTCGACCGATCCGTCCCGGCCGATCAGTGCGGCGGTCTGGAGATCACCGACCATCCCGTAGTCCTCGATGCGACGCGTCACGGGACCACCCTAGGTTCGGCTCGACCCGGTGAACAGCACACGACACGCAGCCACCTCACTCCCACGACGGGTCAGACGTACAGGTCACGGGGGTGACCCGTCCGTCTGACCCGTCAGGCGGGACGTCGGTGCCGAGGCTCAGAACGACGACGCGTCCGCCGCGTACACCCACCGGTAGCCCGGGTACTCGCCCAGCGACCACAGGTAGTCCCTCGTCGGGTCGTACGACAGGTCCTCCGCCCCCACCGTGAGCGCGTTGCCGTGCCGCACGATCGAGCCCGACGGCGCCACGAACGTGTGCAGGTCACCGTCCGAGTTCGGGTCCGAGTGGTCGGAACCGTCGCTCTGCGAGAAGAAGAACTCCCCGTTGATCGCCGTCGAACCCTGCACGCCCTCCAGGTCCGTCCGGTAGGCCTCGTTCGCCTTGATGATCCCGTCCGACGCCGGCTTCAGGTACCGGTTCGTGTAGTCGATCGGCACCCGGATCGTCCTGACCTGCGCGCCCGCGTCGACGTCGGCCGCGCTGCGGTACTCGCTGACGACCACCGAGTCCGGCGTGCTCGTCCGGTCCAGGGAGACCGACGAGTGCTGCAGCTGCGCGTACCCGCCCGCCGTCGAGTCGGTGAACCTCGCCGTCTGCGGCAGCACGTACTTGTAGTCGAAGGCCTGGTACGAACCGTCCGACTGCCGCCCGATCGCCGACGAGTTCCCCGTCGAGACCTGCCACAGGTGGTTCAGGTCGAACACCCGGAACCCGCCGCTCGTGTCCGCCACGTACAGCAGGTTCCCGTACCACATGATGCCGCCCGCATGGACGTTCACGGCCTTGAACGACGGCGCGCTCGCCGTCCCGCTCGGCTCGACCAGCAGGATGTGCCGGTACGGCGGGGCGGAGGCGCTCGCCGACAGGTTCGACACGCTGATGCGGACGCCCTTGTCGATACCGTCCTCGGCGTGGTCGTACCAGCTCACCAGGTTGATCCGCTTGCCGTCGTAGGTGCCCTCGGCGTACGCGTCCGAGCTGGTGGTGATGCCCTGCGGGTACCAGGCGTCCGTGTCCTGGTCGCCGTCGTTCCAGCAGTAGTACGCCGTGCGGTTCGTGACCGACGGGGCGCTGCCGCAGCTCGGGGTGCGGTTGGCGTCGTCGGCCACCGCGCCCATCGTCACGTTGGGCAGCGCCGAGTCGAGCGCGCTGACCAGGGTCGACGACGTCTGCGACAGCGTGTAGCGGAAGTTGCTCGCGGTGAGCGGGGTCGCGGCGGCCGCGAGGGCGGCCTGGTCGGACTGCCCGGCCGGCTCGGACGTGGACGGGCTCGCTGGGGACGGGCTCGCTGGGGACGGGCTCGCTGGGGACGGGCTCGCTGGGGACGGGCTCGCTGTGGACGGGCTCGCTGTGGCCTGGCCCGCGGTGGCGAGCAGGGCGGCCAGCCCGAGGCTCGCGACGGCGAGTGCGGAGCGGCGGCGACGGCGCATGGTGGTCTCCTTGCACGAGGGGACGGTTGCCCGCACACCGTAGGAGCGGACGCGCCCGCAGGCCAGGAAAAAAATCACCCGGTCGGCGATGACAGCGTTGACAGTCGGGTGCCCGGGTCATACGTTCCGTCTGGCGGGCGTTCCGCCTGGCGGGGCGCACGGTGTGCCACGCCACGTACTCGATCAGTGCTGACTCGAGCAACGGAGCGGGTGGACCGATGGTGTTCCGAGACCTTGCACGTACCGTGATCACGCTCGTCACGGCGGCGGGGGTCGCCGTCGGCGGCGGCGTCACCGCCGGCGCCTCCGCGCCCGACGCCGACGAGTGGTCGACGGCGTGGACGCAGTCGCAGCAGCGCAGCTCCGGGCTGAGCCCCGAGACGTTCCAGAACCGGTCGGTCCGGGTCGTGACCCGGCTGACGCAGGGCGGCTCCGCGCTGCGCGTGCGGCTGCAGAACCAGTTCGGCACGGCTCCCCTGGTGGTGAACGCGACCACCGCGGGGCTGAGCGCCGGGGGTGCGGCCGTGCGGCCGGAGACCCTGCGCACCGTCACCTTCGGCGGCTCGCCCATCGTGTCGGTCCCAGCCGGCGGCGAGGTCTGGAGCGACCCGGTGGACCTGGCGACGTCCGCCCTGGACGACCTGGCCGTCAGCTTCTACCTCGCGAACCCGACCCGGATGATGCTCCACGACCTGGCGGGCCGCACCAACTACTTCTCGACGACGGGCGGCGGCAACACCACCGCCGACACCTCGGGTGCCGGCTTCCCCGACACGCACGGCTGGACGTACCTGGTCAGCGCCGTCGATGTGCTCGGCCCCGACGTCGCCGGCACGGTGGTCGCCTACGGCAGCTCGGTGGTCGACGGCGTGGGCGCGGACAACTGCGGCACCGGCTGCCCGGCGCCGGCGGTGTTCCAGCGCTGGACCGACACGCTCGCGCAGCGCGTGGTGGACGAGCTGCCCGCCGGCCGTCAGGTCGCCGTGGTCAACGAGGGGATCGCCGGGACCACGGCGGCGCCCGCGTGCGGAGCCGGCGGCCTGGACGGCGTCTCGCGCCTGGACCGCGACGTGCTCGCGCTCCACCGCGTGCGGGCGGTCATCTACTACTACGGCACCAACGACCTCGCGAACAACTGCAGCGCCGAGACGATCCTGGCGGCCTACCGGGACACGTTCGCCCGCCTGCGGGCTGCCGGGATCCGGGTCTTCGTCACGCCGATCACGCCGCGGCCCGGCTACACCGCCGAGCAGAACGCGCGGCGCGCGGTCGTGAACGACTTCGTCCGGGCGGGCGGCAACTGCTCGGGGACCTGCGACGGCGTGTTCGACCTCGACGCCGTGCTGCGCGACCCGGACAACCCGAACTCCATCTACCCGCCGTACGACACCGGGGACGGGGTCCACGCGAACATCGCGGGGCAGACGGCGATCGCCCGGTCGATCCCGCTGGGCCGGCTCTTGAGCGCTGCGCTCCCGGCACGCTGACGGGCCTGCTGACAAGACGGCCTGCTGACGAGACTGGCCCCGCTGACAAGACGGGCCGGCTGGTCGCGGGGACGCAGCAGCTGCCCGATCGCTCCCGATCCCTCTCGAGACCGCGCCTCTTCGCTTCGAGACCCGAGTTTCTTCGCTTTGAGCCGTCTCAAAGCGAAGAAACTCGGGTCTCGAAGCGAACTTGCGGCCGGGTCAGCCTGGCTGCGTACCCCGTCAGCGGCCCGTGAGGGCCGCGGCCAGTGGGTCACCGCTGCCGGCCGGGAGCACGCGCAGCCGGCGTGCGGTCGCCCCGGCGCCCTGTTCCGCGACGTCAGCGGCCAGCGCCTTGAGCGACTCGGGGGTGTCGTCCGAGACCCGCAGGAACCAGCCCGAGCACGCGTCGAGCTCCCCCGCCGCGATCGCGTTGACCACGTCGGTCACCCGTTCGGCCGGGGTCCACTCCGTGCGGTTCTCGTGCAGCGTCATGCCCGTCGACATGTCGGTCTTCACGACCCCGGGCGCCAGCTCGAAGACGCGGATCCCGTGCGGGAAACCGTCCTCGTGCAGGTTGGCGCCCATCCGCACCAGCGCGGTCTTGCTCGCGTTGTACGCCGAGTGCCCGCCGGCCATCTCGTGCGAGCTCGCACCCGAGGCCAGGTCGACGACCCGGCCCCCGCCGCGCGCGATCATGCCCGGTACCGTGAAGCGGCTGAACAGGAACGGCGCGCGCACGTTGGTCTCGAAGACCGACCACCACTCGTCGGGGTCGGCCTCCCACAGCGGGTGCTCGGACTCGATGGCACCCGCGTTGTTGACCAGGAGGTCGATCGAGCCGAGCGCGTCCTCCGCCTGCCCGACGGCGGCACGTACCGCCGCCGGGTCGGACACGTCGGCGGTGAGCACCGCGGCGGTCGCCCCGGCAGCCCGGACCTCGGCGGCCACGGCCTCGAGCCGCGCCGCGTCCCGCGCGAGCAGGGCGACGTCCAGCCCTGCTCGCGCGAGACCCAGCGCGATCTCCCGGCCGATGCCGCGCGAGGCGCCCGTGACGAGCGCCGTGCGGGCGGGCCCGGGCGCGGCCGCCTCGGACGGGTTCGGCGCGGCCGTGTCAGCCACGCAGCACCGCGCCCACCTCGGCCGACGCCGACTCCACGACGGCGTCGCGCACCGCGCGGACCTCCTTCGCCGACAGCGTCCGGTCCGCCGCACGCAGCCGCAGTGAGTATGCGAGCGACTTCTTGCCCTCGCCCACCTGCTCCCCCGTGAAGACGTCGAACAGGGCGACGTCCTCCAGGAGCTCGCCGGCCCCGGCGACGATCGCCGACCGCACCGCCTCGGCGGGCACCCCGCCGTCGACCACGAAGGCGAAGTCCTCCTTGGCCGCGGGGAACGCGGACACCGGCGTGGCGACGACGGGCTCGCCCGACGCCGCACCGACCAGGACGGTCAGGTCCACCTCGAACGCCGCCGCCCGCGCGGGCAGACCGAGCGACTCGACGACCTTGGGGTGCAGCTCGCCGGCGTGGCCGACGAGCGTCCCGTCCGCGAGCTCGAGACGCGCGCAGCGTCCCGGGTGCCACGGCATCCGCTCGGGATCGGCGGAGACGACGACGTCGACCCCCGCGCGCTCGGCCACGAGGCGCGCCGCCTCCAGGGCGTCCTCCCAGCCGGCGGCACGGCCCGGGCCCCACCAGCCGGCGAGCTCGCGCCTGCCGGTCAGCACACCGGCGACCCGGCGCGGCTGGTCGGGGACCGCCGCCGCGAGTGCCGCGAGCTGCTCGTCGGTGGGCCGCACGCCGCCGGGCAGCGCCGGTGCCACGGGGGTTCCGTCCACCGGGGTGGTGACCAGCCCGATCTCGTAGACCGCGAGGTCCGTGAGCCCGCGGGACACGTTGCGCCGCACGGTGTCGAGCAGCGTGACGAGCAGGTTGGACCGCATCAGCGGCTTGTCGTCCGCCATCGGGTTCGCGAGGCGGAGCGAGACACGGCGCTGGTCGTCGGCCGGCAGGCCGAGCGCGTCGTACTCGGCCGTGCCGACGAACGGGTAGCTGAGGGTCTCGACGAACCCGGCCTCGGCCAGGGCGCGCGCGACCGAGCGGCGCGTGCGCTGCTCGGCGGTGAGCCCGCGACCACCCGTGGCCGCCGGGAGGATCGACGGGATCTCGCCGTAACCCTGGATGCGCACGACCTCCTCGACCAGGCCGGCGGGCTCGGTCAGGTCGGGCCGCCAGGACGGCGGCGTGACCGTGAGCACCGCCCCGCCGGCGCCCTCGACGGTGGCGCCGATCTCCTCGAGCGTGCTGCGTACCTGCTCCGGGGTGTACTCGACGCCCGAGAGCCGGGTGGGCTCGGTGACCTTGAGCGCGATGGGGGCGGGCGTCCCGGTCTCGTCGAGGTCGCTCACGGCGGCGTCGGCCGTGCCGCCGCCGAGCTCGACCAGCAGGTCGACGACGCGCTGCGCCGCGACGGCGGGCAGAAGGGGGTCGACACCGCGCTCGAACCGCTTGGCGGCCTCGCTCGAGAGCTTGTGCCGGCGGGCGGTACGGGCGACCGTGATCTGGTCGAAGTGCGCCGCCTCGACGAGCACGTCGGTGGTGGTCGCGCTGACCTCGGACGACGCTCCGCCCATGACGCCGGCCAGGCCGAGCACGCGGCTGCCCGCGCCGTCGGGCGAGTCGGTGATCAGCAGGTCCTCGGCGTCCAGGGCCCGGTCGACGTCGTCGAGCGTGGTGAGCCGCTCGCCCGGGACCGCCCGGCGGACCACGATCGGCGCCGAGACCTGTGCCAGGTCGTAGGCGTGCAGCGGCTGCCCGAGGTCGAGCATCACGTAGTTCGTGATGTCGACCGCCAGGGAGATGGACCGCATGCCGGAGCCCTCGAGGCGGTGCTTCATCCAGGCAGGCGTGGGCGCGGAGGGGTCGATGCCCCGCACGATGCGCGTCACGAAGCGGTCGCAGCCGACCACGCCGTTGATCGGCGCGTCGTCCTGCACCCGCACCTCGAACCCGTCCGCGGTGGCCGCCGGCTCGGTACCGGTGGCCAGGCCGTGGTCGGTGAACTTGGCACCCGTGGAGTGGGCGTACTCGCGCGCCACGCCGCGGTAGCTGAACGCGTAGCCGCGGTCGGGGGTCACGTTGATCTCGAGGACCTCCTCCCCGAGGCCGAGGAGCGCGATCGCGTCCTGGCCGGGGGTGAGGTCCTCCTCGGCGAACCCGTTCCGCGTCAGCACCAGGATGCCGTCGTGGTCCTCGCCGATCCCGAGCTCCCGGACGGAGCAGATCATGCCGTCGGACACGTGCCCGTAGGTCTTGCGGGCGGCGATCGGGAACGGGCCGGGCAGCACCGTGCCGGGCAGCGAGACCGCGACGTAGTCGCCCACACCGAAGTTGTGCGCGCCGCAGACGATGCCACGCGCGCCCTCGTCGTCGTTGTGCTCGGGTCCGACGTCGACCCGGCACCAGTTGATGGTCTTGCCGTTCTTCTGCGGCTCGGGGGTCATCTCGAGGACGCGACCCACCACCAGGGGGCCGGTCACGGCCGCGCCGTGGATCGCCTCTTCCTCCAGGCCGACCTTCACCAGGTCGGCCGCGAGCTGCTCGGCGGTCAGGTCCGCGGGCAGCTCGACGTGGTCAGCGAGCCAGTCCTTCACGATGAGGGGCACTTCAGATCTCCGTCCCGAACTGGGTGGAGAAGCGCACGTCGCCCTCCACGATGTCGTGCATGTCCGCGATCGAGTGGCGCAGCATGAGCGTGCGCTCGATGCCCATGCCGAACGCGAAACCCGTGTACTCCTCCGGGTCCACGCCCGCGGCGCGCAGCACGTTCGGGTTGACCATGCCGCAGCCGCCCCACTCGATCCAGCCGGCGCCGCCCTTCTTCTGCGGGAACCACAGGTCCATCTCGGCGGACGGCTCGGTGAACGGGAAGAACGCCGGGCGCAGGCGCGTCCTGGCCTCCGGCCCGAACATCGCCCGGGCGAAGGCGTCCAGGGTGCCCACGAGGTTGGCCATGGTGAGCCCCTTGTCGACGGCGAGGCCCTCGACCTGGTGGAACACCGGCGTGTGGGTCTGGTCGAGGGCGTCGGTGCGGAACGTCTTGCCGGGGCACGCGATGTACAGGGGCACGCCACGCTCCAGCAGGGAGCGCGCCTGGACCGGAGAGGTGTGGGTGCGCAGCACGAGGTTCGAGTCGGCGCCATCCTGCCCCGCCACATAGAACGTGTCCTGCATCTGGCGGGCCGGGTGGTCCGGGCCGAAGTTCAGGGCGTCGAAGTTGAACCACTCGGCCTCGACCTCGGGGCCGTCGGCGATCTCCCAGCCGAGGCCCACGAAGAAGTCGGCGATACGCTCCTGGACCAGCTCGATCGGGTGCCGGGCGCCGGTCGTCGAACGCCGCACCGGAAGGGTGACGTCGACCGTCTCCTCCAGCAGCACGTGTGCGTCGCGCTCGGCCTCGAGCTCCGACTGACGGGCGGCGATCGCCTGGTTGATCCGGCCGCGCCGCGGGCCCACGAGCTTGCCGGCCTTCGCCTTGTCGGGTCCCGGCAGCGCGCCGATCCCCCGGTTGGCGAGGGCCAGGGCGCTGCGGTCCCCCGTGTGCTGCGTGCGGACGACCTTCAGCGCGTCGAGGTCGCCGGCCTTCGCGATCTCGTCGAGAGCGGTCTTGACCGCGGCGTCGAGTGCCGCCTCGTCGAGCGGATCGATGGGTGCCTTCTCATCGGGCGTGGACATGCTTGCCTTCCTGGCGGATTCGGGAGCCGGCCCGGTCCCTGCGTGGGGACCCGTGCCGGCATCTGAAGTCTAGGTGCCCGCCAGGGCTCAGGACGCGTTGTCCACAGGGCAGCTCAGTGCCCGCGCGCAGCGCTCGCCGCACGGCCCGTGGCGGGCCGCATAAATCGGCGGGTCAGTGGCTGCATGGCGCCATCATTCCATGCCCCGTCGCGACCGGGCAACGCGATTCGGTGGGCGCACCCCCATCCGCTTGGCACACTTTTTCTCCGTGTCGGTGAGGAGGCATAGCCTCGCACCGCACCGGCGAGCCATTCTGCCCGTTTAGGGCGTTTGATCTCGGATCACCACCCAAGGAAGCTCTTGTTGACGATCGGTGGCGCATCGCGAACCAGTGCGTTAATGTAGAACGCATGTTCGAGTCCGGGTCCACGGTGAGCGGGACGTGTCGGCCGTTGCCACGGCCTCTTCCCTGGCGTGTCCGGCCCACCGGGCGGCGGCACCTCGAACAGCCATGTCCCCACGGCCGGGGCGGCCCTGGTCCCGGCCGTGGGGACGGCACCCGACCTCCTCGGGGCCCGTCAGCCCTCGAGCGTCCAGGTCTCCACGACCTCGTACCGCGGACCGCCCTGGGGCCCCTCCCCCGGGTGGGACTCGACGAGCGCGAACGAGTCTGCCGTCCACGCCGGTCCGGCGTACACGGAGAGCGCCTGGGCGGCGGGCTCCAGCGCCGACCGCGGCTCGGCCCCGGCCCGCTTGCCCCAGCGGTCCCGGCCGCGCGGCGGCTTCACCTGCCCGGCGCGGGCACGGGCCACGGTGACGTGCGCACGGTGCGGTTTCACGTCGTCGGGCACCTCGCGAGGGGACGCCGCCAGACAGTCGGTCGCCAGGTCCTTCAGGGCCTCGGTCCCGCCGTCGACGCCGATCCACAGGACGCGCGCCCCGAACGACCCGGCACCACGCAGCCTCAGGTCGATGGGCCCGTGCTTCCGCGCGACGTCGGACAGGTCGTCACGCAGCTCGGGGACCGTCCCCTCCGGGAGGTCCGCGTAGAACGCGAGGGTGATGTGGAGGCTCTCGCGGGGCACCCACCGCGGCGAGGCAGGTACGCCATCGATCGCGAGCCCGAGATGGTCAAGAACGCTCTGGGGCGGGATGACCGCCGTGAACAACCGCACCTGACGATCCTAGGGGCGGGCCCCCGCTGCAGGGAGCCCATTTCTCACCGACGACGACGGCGGCGCGTTACGGCCCACGCGACCACGGCGGCCGCGAGCACGAACGCGATCTGGCCCCCGAGGACGATCCGGTTCACGTCGACCGCGGGCACCCAGCGCACGCCCTGGTCGTCGACGACGAGGGCACCTGCCGGCTCGGCGCGCCGGCCAAAGCCGAACCCGCCGCCGCCACCCTCCCCGAGCGCGCCGGCTTCGCCGTCCGCCTCGGCGTCGGCCTCGGTGGCCGGCCCGGCCTCGCCGCCCTCGGCGTCACCGGCCTTGGCGTGGTGGCCACCCGGCTCGGTGCCGCCCCCGCCGCCCGAGCCCCCGCCGGTCGCCACGCGGGCGGCCGGGATCACGAGGGTCCCGTCGCGCTCGACCGGATCTCCGTACACCTGCCGCACGCCGAACGCTCCGGTCAGGGCCTCGCTGATGCGGTTCAGATCAGGCATGTACCTCATCTGCCCCACGGTAGGTGACCACGTCGCGAGGCGATACAGCAGGAGCAAGAGTCACCCGCTCGGGCGTCCTCAGCGCCCGCCGAACGGCGCACGGTCCGCCCACCACCTCCGGGAGCACAGCGCCGCCAGCAGCCCGCCGGTTACGTTCACCAGCACGTCGTCCACGGACGTCACCCGTCCGAGCCCCAGCGCGTACTGGAGCACCTCCACGGTCACCGCCACCCCGAGGAGCACGACGGCGACCCGGGCGAGCACCGCCACGGTGCGCGGCCCGGGCCGCGGCTCGGCGCGCTCGCGCGAACCGGCGCGCCTGCCCGACCCCGGCACGAGCCGGAACCGCACCGGCAGGAAGAAGCCGAGCGCGGCGAGGACCAGCAGGTTGCCGCCCACCTGCACCACCGCGGCGGGGACGGGCCCCGAGAGCTGGTCCGCAAGGTCCTGGAGGGGGACGAGCGAGAGGCCGCGCTCCCCGGCGGGCCGGGGCGTGAGGATCATCCACACCCACGGCGCCGTGCCGACGACCATGCCGACCTCCGCGACGGAGTGCCGCCAGGCACGGTCGTGCGGGACGCCCCGCAGGCGCCGGATCCGCACGAGCAGGCGGATCGCCAGGACCGCGCCGAGCAACGCCGGCACAGCCGGGCGCAGCACGTGGCCCCACGCGCCCCAGACGTCGGCGGCGGCGTCGGGCAGCCTCAGCGCTGCGCCCTGCCGCTCGCGTACAGGCAGACCGTCGCGGCGGTCGCGAGGTTGAGCGACTCCGCCCTGCCGCGGATCGGCACGCGCACCACGGCGTCGGCCAGGGCCCGGTCGGCTTCCGGCAGGCCCCACGCCTCGTTGCCGAACACCCAGGCCGTAGGCCCGGCGAGGTCCGGGGCGGTGCCGCTGCCGGCGTCGTCGAGCAGGTCGTCCAGGTCGAACGGGCCGGTGCCGTCGGCGGCGAGGACCTGGCACCCGGCGGCACGCAGCTCCGCCAGCGCGGCGTCCAGCGGGAGGCCCGTCACTACGGGCAGGTGGAACAGCGACCCCGCGGTGGAGCGCACCACCTTGGGATTGTGCACGTCCACGCTCTCCCCCGCGAGCACGACGAGGTCGGCACCGGCGGCATCCGCGGCGCGGATCACAGTGCCGGCGTTCCCCGGGTCCCGGACCGTGGCGAGCACCGCGACCAGGAGCGGCCGGCCGGCGCGCTCCGGGTCCCGCCCGTCGAGCGCCTCGCGCAGCGAGGGCGCGGCGGAGCGGACGACGGCGAGCACACCCTGGGCGTCGGCGCTCATCCCGTCGAGCACCTCCGGGGTACCGACGTGCAGGAACACCCCGGCCGCGCGCGCGTCGTCGACGATCTCGGTGTAGCGCGACGCCGCCGACGGCGTCAGGTAGACGTCCCGGACCGACGCCGAGGCGTGCCGCACGACCTCGCGGACGCCCTGCGGCCCCTCCACCAGGTACAGGCCATGCCGGGAGCGCGCCGAACGCCCGGACAGTGCCCGTACCTGCTTGACCCGGTCGGCTCGCGGATTCGCGAGCGTCACGTCAAGCGGCACGGGTGCCTCCGAGGAGGACACTGTCCGGGCGTCCGGTGAGATGCTCAACCTCAGGCAGCGGCCGGGGCGTTGACGTCCGCCGGCAGCGCGTCCTTGGCGACCTGGACGAGGGCGTTGAACGCCGCCACGTCGTTGACCGCGAGCTCGGCGAGCATGCGGCGGTCGACCTCGACACCAGCGGCCTTGAGGCCCTGGATGAGGCGGTTGTAGGTCAGGCCCTCCGCGCGGGACGCAGCGTTGATGCGCTGGATCCACAGCTTGCGGAAGTCGCCCTTGCGCGCCTTCCGGTCACGGTAGGCGTAGACGAGCGAGTGGGTGACCTGCTCCTTCGCCTTCCGGTAGAGGCGCGAGCGCTGGCCGCGGTAACCGGCGGCGCGCTCGAGGGTCGTACGGCGCTTCTTCTGGGCATTGACTGCCCGCTTCACGCGTGCCACGTGAGACTCCTTGTTACTTCGGGGCTGGAAGGGTTCCGGGCGGCGCGCGTCAGGCGCGCGCCGCGGGGGTCACTTACCGAGCAGCTTCTTGATCTTCTTGACGTCGGCAGGCGCGACGACCTGGTCCACGGCCAGACGACGCGTACGGCGGCTGGACTTGTGCTCGAGGTAGTGGCGGGCGTTGGTCTGCTCGCGCATGACCTTGCCGCTACCCGTGACCCGGAACCGCTTCTTGGAGCCGGAGTGCGTCTTGTTCTTCGGCATGACTGCCGTCTCTCCTCATGTCGGTCGACCGCTGCTGGAACGGCGACGTGTACCTGGGCCGGTCAGCCGGCCCGGTGTCGTGGTGGTCTTGGGGACCTCGGCCTCAGCCGGCCTTGCGCGGCGCACGCGGCTTGGGAGCCACGGGCTTCGGCACCGGCTTGGGGGCCGGGGCCGGCTTGGGAGCTGCCTTGGCGGCGGGCTTCGCTGCCGGCTTGGAGGCAGCCTTTGCCGCGGGCTTCGCGGCCGGCTTCGCCGCTGCCGGGGCAGGCGCCTCGACGGCGGGCTCGGCCTCGGCGACCGGCTCGGCCTCGGCGACCGGCTCGGCCTCGGCGACCGGCTCGGCCTCGGCGACCGGCTCGGGCTCAGGCTCCGGCTCGACGACGGGCTCCGGCTCGGCCTCGACGACCGGCGCCTCGACGGGCTCCGGAGCGGCCGCGATCGCGGGCTCCTCGACCACGGTCTCGACCGTCTCGTCGATCTGGTCCTCGACGGGCTCCGCGTCGCCGGCCTCGTCGACCGCACGTGCCTGGGCCTTGGCCTCGGACTTGGTCATCCGGCCCGCGTTCACCTCGGCCGCGCGCTTGCGCTGCTCGACCTTGGCGTCCGCCTTCTTCTTGACCGGCCCGAGGACCATGGTCATGTTGCGGCCGTCCTGCTTGGGCATGGACTCGACGAAACCGAGATCGGCGACATCCTCCGCCAGGCGCTCCAGCAGGCGACGACCCATCTCCGGGCGCGACTGCTCGCGGCCGCGGAACATGATCATGACCTTGACCTTGTCGCCGGCCGAGAGGAACCGCTCGACGTGGCCCTTCTTGGTGCCGTAGTCGTGCGGGTCGATCTTGAGGCGGAAACGGATCTCCTTGAGGACCGTGTTCGCCTGGTTGCGCCGGGCCTCTCGCGCCTTCATGTCGGACTCGTACTTGAACTTGCCGAAGTCCATGAGCTTGGCGACGGGCGGGCGGGCGTCCGGCGCGACCTCGACGAGGTCGAGGTCAGCGTCCTGGGCGAGCTTCAGGGCGACCGCCGTGGCAACCACGCCGACCTGCTCCCCGCCAGGACCGATGAGTCGGACCTCGGGGACACGGATCCGGTCGTTGATGCGAGGCTCGGTGATGGTGATGCTCCTAAGAAGTCGTTGATGGACCACCAGGAACGGGAAATGGCCCCCGCCCTGAACACAGGTGGAGGCCATCACGAGGAAAGGACACGCTGGCCCGGCAGCAGCACCGCCGGCCCTTCGTGTCCGACCAAGGACCCGGACTCTGTCGGCACCTTGCGGTGCACCGTCGTGACTCGGGTGGGATGGAATCCACTTTGCGCACCCGGCTCACACCGGGTCGGTCGTCCCTGAACGATACCAGGAGGAGGAGAGCACCCGCCACGTGGCGGGGTGTGAGGTCGGCCGCTCCCCGTTTTCGCCGGGCGAAAGCTGTTGCCCCGCTCAACTGGAATGATTCCAGTTTAGGGCCTAGGCTGCTGGTCATGACGTCCACCGCCTCCGCCGCCGCCTCGCCAGAGGAGCTCCTCCGCGGCGCCGGCCTGCGCGTGACCGCCGCCCGCGTGGCCGCGTTGCGCGCCGTGGGCGAGAACCAGCACGCCACGACCGACGCCGTCCTGGGCTCGGTCCGCTCGGAGCTCGGCACCGTGTCCGTGCAGGCGGTCTACGACGTCCTGCACGCGCTGACCGACGCGGGCCTCCTGCGCCGTATCGAGCCCGCCGGGCACCCCGCCCGCTACGAGCGGCGCACCGGCGACAACCACCACCACATCGTCTGCCGCTCCTGCGGCGCCATCGGCGACGTGGACTGCACGGTGGGCCACGCGCCCTGCCTCACCCCGAGCGACGACCACGGGTTCGTGGTCGAGACCGCCGAGGTGACGTACTGGGGCCTGTGTCCCGACTGCCGCGGCAAGGCACCCGGCGCGGATCCCGCCACGCAGCCCTGACCGCACAGACCTTCCAGCCCCGCTGGAACCCCGCAAGAACCCCCGCTAGCAGCAGAGGAAGGCACGTCTGAATGACCACTCCCTACACCACCACGCAGACCGGTACCCCGGTCGCCAGTGACGCGCACTCGCTGACCGTCGGCGCCGACGGCGCCACGGTCCTCCACGACCGCTACCTGGTCGAGAAGCTCGCCCAGTTCAACCGCGAGCGCATCCCGGAGCGGATCGTGCACGCCAAGGGCGGCGGCGCCTTCGGTGAGTGGGAGATCACCGGTGACGTGTCGCAGTACACGCGTGCGGCGGCCTTCCAGCCGGGTGCGAAGGGCGAGGTTGCCCTGCGCTTCTCGTCCGTCGCCGGCGAGATGGGCTCCCCCGACACCTGGCGCGACGTGCGCGGCTTCGCGCTGCGCTTCTACACGACCGAGGGCAACCTCGACATCGTCGGCAACAACACGCCGGTGTTCTTCATCCGCGACGCGATCAAGTTCCCGGACTTCATCCACTCGCAGAAGCGCCTGCCCTGGTCGGGGCTGCGCGACGCCGACATGCAGTGGGACTTCTGGACCCTGTCGCCGGAGTCGGCCCACCAGGTCACCTACCTCATGGGCGACCGCGGCCTGCCGGCCTCGTGGCGCGAGCTGAATGGCTACGGCTCGCACACCTACCTGTGGACCAACGCCGCGGGCGAGAAGTTCTGGGTCAAGTACCACTTCATCTCCCGCCAGGGCGTCAAGTTCCTGAGCGGTGAGGAGGGCGAGAAGATCGCCGGTGCGGACGCCGACTACTACCGCCGCGACCTGTACGAGGCGATCGAGCGCGGCGACAACCCGGTCTGGGACATCAAGGTCCAGGTCATGCCGTACGAGGACGCGAAGACGTACCGGTTCAACCCGTTCGACCTGACCAAGGTCTGGCCGCACGCGGACTACCCGCTGATCCACTTCGGCCACTTCACGCTGAACCGCAACCCGAAGAACCACTTCGCGGAGATCGAGCAGATCGCGCTGTCCCCGGCCAACCAGGTCCCGGGCACCGACATCTCGCCCGACAAGATGCTGATGGCCCGCGTGTTCTCCTACCCGGACGCGCAGCGCTACCGCGTGGGCACCAACTACCAGTCGGTGCCGGTGAACCAGCCGCACGCCGCGCCGGTGCACAACTACTCGCAGGACGGCTCGCAGCGGCACCACTTCAACGAGGTGGGCACGCCCAACTACGCGCCGAACTCGTTCGGCGGCCCCGTCGCCGACCCGGCCCGCGGGCACGACGGCGCCTGGGAGTCGGACGGCGAGCTGGTACGCACGGCCGCCACGCTGCACAGCGAGGACGGCGACTTCGTCCAGCCGGGCACGCTCTACCGCGAGGTCTACGACGACGGCGCCAAGGCCCGTCTGCTGGAGACCCTGACCGGCCAGGGCCAGTCGATCACCGTCGACGAGATCCGCGAGCGCTTCTTCCAGTACTGGACGAACGTCGACGAGGAGCTCGGCGCCAAGCTGCGCGCCGCCGTCGCCTCCTGACGCTCCCCCGCACGACGCGGAGGCCGGGCTCCCCACCGGGGAGTCCGGCCTCCGCCGTCCCCGGCCCGACCCGGCCCGGCCCGGCCTGGCCCGGCCTGGCCCGGCCCGGCCCGGCATGAGGGATATCCCCATGGTCAGGCCGCCCTCCTTGTCCGACGGCGGAGGCGCCGCCTACGGTCCCAGGGGTGCCCGGAGCGCTTCGGCGGAGCACCGCACGAGACCGCCCGGAGAAAGGGAGTCACCGATGTCCCGATCGCTCGTCCGACTCGGCGCCGCACTGACGGCCGGCCTGCTGGCGCTGACCGCCGCGGCGGGCCCCGCGGCCACCGCCCTGGAGCAGGAACCGGCGCAGGAACCGGCGCGGGAACCGGCGGCCGCACAGGCCGCCGACCACCGGGTCATCGCCTTCTACCAGACGATCTACGAGACCGGCTCGGACGGGGTGCGCCGCTACGTGGACCCCAAGCCGCTGCTCGGCTCGGTCACGGACGTCAACGTGGGCGCGATCCACCTGAACGCCGACGCGTCCCTCACTGTCAACGACATCCCGGCCGACCACGCCGAGCTCGGCGTCATGTGGGACGACCTGGCGACGATGCAGGACCAGGGGGTCACGGTCAGCGCGTTCCTCGGCGGCGCCGCGCCCGGCACCTACCGCTACCTGCGGGAGGACTTCGACCGGCTCTACCCGGTCCTGCGCGACTTCCTGCGCGCCTACGACCTCGACGGCGTGGACCTCGACATCGAGGAGACGTTCTCGCTGGCGGACACGGTCCACCTGGTCGACGCGCTGCGAGCCGACTTCGGCCCGGACTTCGTGGTCACCCTGACGCCGGTCGCCACCGACATGGCGGGCCGAACGAGCTTCTCCGGTGGTTTCTCCTACGCGGAGCTGGAGCGGCAGGCCGGCGACCGGATCGACTGGTACAACACCCAGTTCTACTGCGGCTGGGGCGACCTGCGTACGACGACGGTCTACGACCAGATCCTCGCCAACGGCTTCACGCCGGGCCGCGTCGTGGCGGGCACCGTGACCAACCCCGGCAACTGCAGCGGGTACGTGGACCCGCCCACGTTCGACGCCACGGTCGGCACCCTGGTGGACCGCCACCCCGACTTCGGCGGCGTCTTCGGCTGGGAGTACTTCAACTCGGTGGGCCACGACGGCGGCGGACGGGAGTCCTGGTTCTCGCACGTCGCCGAGGTGGTGAACTCCTGAGCCTCCAGGGTGATCGCCCGCGTCACCCACCCGACGGGTGCGGGATCGAGTCCAGGAGGCGGCGGGTGTAGGGGGCGGCCGGGGTCGCGAAGATCTTCTCGACCTCGCCCCCCTCCACGACCCGGCCGCGGTGCAGCACCGTGACCGTGTCCGCGAGCTGGCGGACCAGGGCCAGGTCGTGCGAGACGAAGACGTAGGTCAGGCCGAGCTCGGCCTGGAGCCGCACGAGCACCTCGACGAGGTCGGCCTGCACGGTCACGTCGAGGGCCGACGTCGGCTCGTCGAGCACCAGCACGTCGGGGCGCAGCACGAGCGCGCGGGCGATCGCCACGCGCTGCCGCTGCCCGCCCGACAGCGCGCCGGGACGCCGCGCCAGCAGCTGCTCGGCCAGCCCGACGGCGGCGAGCGCCTCCCGCACCCGGACGGTGCGCTCGGCCCGGTCGCCGATACCGAACCGGTCCAGCGGCTCGCGCACCAGCCGTTCGACGCGCCACGTCGGGTCGAGCGACGTGAACGGGTTCTGGTAGACGAGCTGGAGGTGCCGGCGTACGGCCCGCAGCCCGGCGGCCGAGCGGCCGTGGACGGGCTCGCCCGCGACGAGGATCTCGCCGTCGTCGGCCTGGTCGAGGCCGAGCAGGAGCCGTACCGCCGTGGTCTTGCCCGAGCCCGACTCCCCCACCAGCGCGTGCGTGGTGCCGCGCCGGACGGCGAAGGAGACGTCGTCCAGCGCCGTGAGCCGGCGACCCTCGACGGTGAACGCCTTGGTCACGCCGCGCAGCTCGATCCTGGGCGCGGCCTCGGTCGCCTCGGCGGAGCCCGGGTCACCGGCGGAGCCGGCCCGGGTCTCCCGCAGCGCCCGGTACCGGTCCGGGTTGAGGGCCGGGACGTCGGCCTGCAGCTCGCGCGCATAGGCGGAGCGGGGCGCGGCGAACACCTGCGCCGTCGGCCCCGCCTCCTGGACCACGCCGTCGCGCAGGACCACGAGCGAGTCGGCGCGCTCGGCGGCGATCGCCAGGTCGTGCGTGATGAGCAGGAGGCTGATGCCGAGGTCGGCCCGCAGCTCGGACAGCAGGTCGAGGATCCGCTTCTGGATGGTCACGTCGAGGGCGGACGTCGGCTCGTCGGCGACCAGCAGCGCCGGCCGCGGCAGCACCGCGAGCCCGATGAGCACGCGCTGCAGCATGCCGCCCGAGAGCTGGTGCGGGTACGAGTCGTAGACGCGCCCCGGGTCGTCGAGGCCCACCTGCGCGAAGGTGTCGAGGATCAGCCGGCGTCGCGTGCCGGCGTCCCGCTCGCCCGTCAGCGCGGCGGCCTCCTGCGCCTGGGCGCCGATGGTGCGCACGGCGTTCAGCGAGCTGCCCGGGTCCTGGGGCACGAACCCCAGGGACCGCCCGCGCAGCGGGCGGAACTGCCGTTCGGGCAAGGAGAGGACGTCGCGCCCCTCGAACTCGACCCGGCCGTGAGCCGCGCCGGCGTCGGGCAGGAGGCGCAGCAGCGAACGGGCGATGGTGGACTTGCCGGACCCGGACTCCCCGATCAGCGCGAGGCTCTCGCCGCGCCCCAGCGTGAAGGAGACGTCGGAGACGACCTGGGTGCGGCCGTAGGCGACCGTCAGGCCCTCGACGCGCAGCAGCGCGGACGAGGCGGGGGCGGCGGCGACGCCGGTGGGCGCGGCGGCGGTCACGGTCATGGCGTGCTCCCTCGATGGGATCGGGTCTGGACAAACGGGCGGGGCAATCAGGGCGGAGCGGGTCAGGCGGTCCGCCGCAGCCAGCGGCTGATCCGGTTCACGGACAGCACCGTGGCCACCACGACCAGTGCGGGCGCGTACACGAGCCACGGCGCCGTCGGGTAGTCCTTGCCCGACGAGACGAGCAGGCCCCAGTCGGACGCCGGGGGCGGGTCGCCGTAGCCGAGGAACGCGAGGCCGGCGATCACCAGGATCGACAGCCCGAACTGGAGCACCGCGAGCGCCAGCAGCGACCGCGAGGCGTTGGGCAGCACGTGCCGCAGCAGCACGTGCGTGCGCGAGCCGCCCTGCAGCACGGACGCCTCGACGAACACGGCACGGCGGGTCTTGATCACCTCGGCGCGCATGACCCGGGCGAACACGGCCACGGCGGAGACGCCGGTCGCGATGGCCGCGTTGACGGTCTCGAAGCCGAGCGAGCTGACGATGACCACGGCGAGCAGGAAGCTCGGGATGGCGAGCAGCACGTCGACGACGCGGGCCAGCACGACGTCGGTCCAGCCGCCGGCGGACCCGGCGACCAGGCCGATCGCGCCCCCGACGACGACGCCGATCGTGACGGCGACGAGCGCGCTCGTGACCGAGGACGCCGTGCCGTGCACGACCCGCGCGAACAGGTCGCGGCCGAGGTGGTCGGTGCCGAACCAGTGGGCCGCGCTCGGCCCCAGGAGCTTGTCCGCCGGCACCCCGTTGACGGGGTCCTGGGTCGCGAAGACTCCGGGCAGGAGCGACCACAGCAGCACGACCAGGAGCACCGCGAACGAGAGCAGCACGGTGGGCGGGACGGCGCCCGACCAGGCGCGGGCGGACGCCGTCCGCCACGAGCCGACGACGGTGGTGGCGGCGGTCATGGGACGCTCACCTGCCTCTCCAGGACGGGCTGCTCGGGCGTGGGCTGCTCAGGACCGGGCTGCCCGGCCGCCTTCCGGGGCGCCCGGTCCAGCCGGACCCGCGGGTCGAGCAGCGGGTAGACGAGGTCCGCGAGCAGGTTGACGACGACGAACACGACGGCCGCCAGCGAGACCACCGCCTGCAGCACCGGCAGGTCCTGCGTGGAGACCGAGCGCTGCACCAGGCTGCCGACGCCGGTGCGGCCGAAGATCGTCTCGATGATGAGCGCGCCGCCCAGCAGCTCGCCCACCGTGAGGGCGACCACCGTCACGACCGGCAGGGACGACGGCTTGAGCAGGTGCTTGGCGAACAGCCGCGCCTGCCCCAGCCCGCGCGACCGGGCGACGGCGGCGTACTCCTGCCGCGACTCGTGGTCGAGCCCCGTGATCAGCACCTCGGCCACCTGGGCGGAGACCGGGATGCCGAGCGCGACGGCGGCGAAGAACGTGGCCCACGCGCCGTCGGGCTCGATCACCCGGAACAGGCCGAGCTGGAACGCGAAGACCTGGATGAGCAGGAGGCCCACCACGAACGCCGGCACCGACAGGAACAGCGACGGGAGCGCCCGCAGCACGCCCTGCCCGTACCTGCGCGGCAGGTTCTGCGTGCCGTACGCGACGGCGAACGCCAGCACCAGGGCCACGGCCAGGGCCGACGCCGCGAGCGCCAGCGTGGACGGCACCACCTCGGCGACCAGGCGGGTCACCGGCAGGTTGGACCGCAGCGAGACGCCGAGGTCACCGACGACGAAGTGGGACAGCGACTGCCAGAGCTGGACCACCACGGGCTGGTCGAGCCCGTAGTAGGCCACGATCCGGGCGATCTCCTCCTCGGTGAACCCGTTCTCCGGGTTGCGCAGGGTGTTGGTCACCGGGTCGCCGGGCAGCACGCTGATCACCACGAAGGTGAACACGTACGCCAGCAGCACCACCACGACCGCCTGGAGCAGGCGCCGGCCGGCGAACCGCAGGTAGCTCGCGTTCATGACTCGTCTCCCCCCGTCAGTCCCCGAGCCCCGTCAGTCCTCGAGCCACGCCGTGTAGTAGCTGGCGTAGGCGACCCCGTTGTACGTCACGTCGTGCAGCTCGGGGTTGCTCACGTAGATGCGCTGGACGATCTGCGTGACCGGCGCGAAGTAGGCCTCCTCCAGGAGGTGCTCCTGCAGCTCGTCGACCGCCTTCGCGCGCTCGTCCAGGTCGGTGGCCTGCGCCACGGCGTCGCGCAGCTCGTTGGTCCGCTCGTCGCTCTGGCCCAGGCCGAACCAGTCCTCGCCGTTCTCGGCGTCGGTCAGGATGCTGGCCACGGTGCCGACGTCGATGAAGCTGCGCGTGACCTCGTAGTTGGACAGCGACGTGTTGTCGGAGACCCGCTCGCCGAAGGTGACGACGTCGTACGCCTGGATGTCGACGGCGAAGCCGAGCTCGCCGAGCTGCTGGGCCACGAGCTCGTCGATCGCCTTGGACGTGGCCAGGTAGGGGTTGGGGTAGAGCGTGAGCTCGAGCGGTTCGCCGTCCTTGGTGCGGACGCCGTCGGCGCCCTCGGTCCAGCCGGCCTCGTCCAGCAGGGAGGCGGCCAGCTCGGGGTCGTAGGCGAAGGAGTCGGAGTGGTCCGTCGCCTCCGGGACGTTGCTCTGGATCAGACCCTCGGCGGCGGACCAGTCCTCGGTGTAGACGGTCGACAGGATCTCGTCGCGGTCGATGCCGTGCTGGAACGCCTGCCGCACCAGGGTGTCGTCGAACGGCGCCACGCGGGTGTTGAGGCGGTAGCCGTTGACGAAGCCGAGGTAGCGCGGCACGTCGACCGAGAAGCCCTGCTCCTTGAACGAGTCGAGCTCCTGCGGCGTGGCGTTGTAGGCGACGTCGGCCTGGCCGGACTGGACCGCGCCCGTCCGGGTCGAGGACTCCGCGACCAGCTTGTACGTGATGGTGTCGAGGTAGGCCGGGCCGGTGTGCCCCACGGCCTCGGGGCCCCAGTCGTAGTCCTCGCGCTTGGTCAGGACCACGCTGTCGCCCTCCTTCCAGGACTCGACGACGAACGGGCCGGAACCGATGTCGTTGGACAGGTCGGCCTGCTCCTCGGCGGGCAGGGCGAGGGTCTCGGGCGAGACCAGGATCGAGCCGTGGTAGCCCAGGGTGGGCACGAAGCCGAGGGTCGGGGCGTCGAAGTACACCTCGACGGTGCTCTCGTCCACGGCCTCCGCGCGGTCGTAGGTCTTGGGGAACAGGCCCACGGGGCTGATCCCCGCGTCCGGCGCGCCGAACGCCCAGGTGTCGAGGTTCTCGACGACGGCGGCCGCGTCGAGAGGGCTGCCGTCCGAGAACGTCACGCCGTCCTTGAGGTGGAGCGTGAACTGCGTGGCGTCGTCGTTCTGCTCCCAGCTCTCGGCGACCCAGGGGCTGACCTCGCCCTCCGCGTCGACGTAGACGAGCTTGTCGGTGACGTGGCCCCAGACGTGCCCCTGGAAGCTGGAGATCGAGCTGTTGTTGGGGATCCAGGTGTCGCCGAGCGAGTCGATGAGGAAGACGATGTCCCCGCCCTCGCGCGGTTCGCCGCTCCCCCCGCCGGCCTCCGCCGGGCCGCCGGCCGCGCAGGCCGCCGTGAGGGTGACGGTGGCGAGGGCGGCGACGGCGGCCTGGACCGCCCGGCGCGTACGCCCGGTGCGGCCCGGCGGGCGGCCGGAAGACGTGGTGCTCATCGGTGTCTCCTTCAGGTGCGGTGGTCTGACGACTGGCGCGGACGGTAGCGAGCACGGGGCCCACGTCCATGGCTCATGCCGGACTTCTCACATCATGAGACACAAAATTGAGACAACCTTGCTCCGGGAAACCTTCCCCGGATCAGCGCGCGGCAGCGTCGTCCGCGAGGAAACCACCCGGGGCGAGGATGCCCGCGGGGTCGAGGACCGCCTTGATCGCGCGCTGCAGCGCGATCTGCTCGGCGCCGAGCTCGTCCGCGAGCCAGCGGCGCTTGGCCGAGCCCACGCCGTGCTCCCCGCTGAGGGTGCCGCCGTGCGCGAGCGCCGCGCGGACCAGGGCGTCCGCGGCCTCGTGCAGCCGGGCGGGCGGGGCGGCCTCGCCGGGCAGGCGCGGCACGCTCAGGCCGGGGTGCAGGTTGCCGTCGCCGGCGTGCGCGACGGCGCTGACGGCGACGTCGAACCGCCGGCCGATCTCCTCGATCGCCTCCAGCACGGGCACCAGCGCCGAGCGCGGCACCGCCACGTCCTCGCCGACCGACCACAGGTCGTCGCGCCGGCCGCGCCCCGTGCGACGCAGCTCGTAGTAGCGCTCACCCTCGGCGTCGTCGAGCACCTGGGCGCGCAGGCCCGCGGCGGACAGCGCGTCCGCGAGCGCCGTGATCTCGACGTCGGCGCCCGGGCCGTCGGTGCGGACGAGCACGAGGCCGCCCCCGTGCCGCGCCACCAGGTCGGTACCGCTGTGCGCGTCGATGTTCTCCAGCGTCTCGGCGTTGAGCAGCTCGACCGTGGAGGGGCGCACGCCCGAGCCGGTCACGACCCCGACGGCGCGCCCGGCGTCGGGCAGGCTGGGCACCGAGACCACGAGCGTGCGCACGCGCGTGGGCGCGGGCAGCAGGCGGAGGGTGGCGCCGACGACGATCCCGAGCGTGCCCTCGCTGCCCACGACCAGGCTCACGAGGTCGTAGCCGACCACGCCCTTGACGCTGCGGTGCCCGGTGCGCAGCAGCGTGCCGTCCGCCAGCACCACGTCCAGCGCCAGCACCGACTCCCGCGTCACGCCGTACTTGACGCAGCGCAGCCCGCCCGCGTTGGTCGCGATGTTGCCGCCGATCGTCGAGATCTGGGACGACGCGGGGTCCGGGGCGTACATCAGCCCGTGCTCGCGGGCGGCGAGGTCGACGTGGTCGGTGATCGCCCCGGGGCCGACGACGGCGACGTGGTCGTCCGGGTCGATCCGGATGCCGGCCAGACCCGCGGTGGACAGCACGATGCCGTCGGCCGGCGCCGCCGCCGCACCCGCGAGCCCGGTCCCCGCGCCGCGCACCACGAGCGGCACGCCGTGCGCGCTCGCCGTCCGCGCGACCGCCTGGACCTGCTCCACCGTGCGCGGCACGACGACGACGGCCGGGGGGCGGCCCGCGCGCAGGCCGGTGACGTCGGAGCGGTAGGGCTCGACGTCGTCCGGCGCGGTGAGCACGTCGGCCGCCGCGAGGTGCTCGCGCAGCTCGGCGACGAGCGCCGGGGCGGTGGTCGCGGCGCCGGTTCCGGCGCCGCCCGCGGCGGGTGTTCCGGCGGATGCGGGACGGGTGGCCTGGGCAGGGCCCTCTGCGGGCGAGGTGGTGGTCGACATGGTCGCGGTTGTACGAGGTGGCCCCGCGCCCGTCAACGGTCCGTCGCGACGTCTCGGATCCTGGGCAGCCGGCGGCCCATGGCGTCCAGGGACTGAGAAGTTCCGGCAACCGTGCGGCGTCCGGCCGTGCCTGGCCGTATATCTGCGCCGCGAAGCACGTCCCGGCCGCGGCTCCCGCCGTCGGGCCGGCCGCACCGAACCTGCGAGGAGACGACATGACGCTCACCGACCCGACCGTCCCGGGCACGGCGGCCGCCCCGGATGCGGAATCCCGCCAGCCGGCGCCGGTCCCCCTGGTCCCGGCCGCCCTCGCGCAGGGCCTGACCGTCCCGAAGGGCTTCGGCGACCAGAGCCTGCTGTCGCCGCGCCCGGACGCGATCCGCCTGCTCGGCGGCATCCCCGACCCGTCGGCGCTGCCCCTCCAGGAGCTGCGCGAGGCGCTCGGCGAGGTCTGGGACGCCGGCGGCGCGGCCGCCGCCCTGCAGTACTCCGGATCGCACGGCTTCGAGGGGCTGCGCGGCTGGATCACCGAGCGCGAGGGTGTGGACCCGCGCCGGATCCTCGTCACCAACGGCGGTATGCACGGCCTGTCCTTGACGGTGCAGGCCCTCGTCGAGCGCGGCGGCCTGGTGGCCGTCGACAATCCCGCCTACCCCCTGTTCCTGCGCACCCTGGAGCTCGTCGGCGCCGGCACGCTGCCGGTGCCGGTCGAGGCGGACGGGCTCGACGTCGAGCACCTGGCCCGGCGACTCGCCGAGGGCGAGCGCATCGCCGCGGTGTACACCGTGCCGGACTTCCACAACCCCTCGCAGGGCACGCTGTCGGCGGCCAAGCGGGCCGCGCTGGTGGAGCTGGCGGAGCGGTACGGCTTCGTGGTCATCGCCGACGACCCGTACCGCGAGCTGCGGTTCGCCGGCACCGACCAGGGGCGGCGCGTGTTCTTCGACTCCGGGCACGTGGTGCACGTCAACACGTTCACCAAGACCCTCGGCCCGGGCCTGCGCCTGGGCTGGCTGGTGCTCCCCGACCACCTGGTCGACACCTTCGTGCGGCTGCGCAACCGCCAGGACTCGCACTCCTCGACGTTCGTGCAGACCCTCGTGGAACACCTGCTGGTCAGCCGCCCCGGCTGGTTCGACACCACGCTCGGCGCCGCCCGCGAGCTGTACCGCCACCGTGCCGAGCTGCTCGTCTCGGAGCTGGAGACCCAGCTCCCGGGGCGGTTCGACGTCACCGTCCCCGAGGGCGGGTTCTTCCTCTGGCCGCGGCTGACCGACGACGCAGTGGACTCCCGCGAGCTGCACGCCCGCGCGAGCGCCGAGGGAATCGACTACCAGCAGGGCGAGTTCTTCGTGACGGGACCGGGCACCGACTCGGCGCGCCGACTCCGGCTCGCGTACGGCGACCGCACCGACGACGAGCTGCGCACCGCCGTCGAGCGGCTGGCACGCGCCTTCGGCTGACGCGCCGCCCACGTCCGGGTCCGGATAGTGAGAAGTCCGGGTCTCCTCCTGGTCATCTTCCGATTCGCCGCCTATACCTCCACCACGGTCAACCGCCCACCGCGCGACCACCGAGCTCAACACGTTGCGAGGAGCCCTCCCATGACCTCACCCACCGCACCGACCGCACCGACCACCACCGCCCCGCCCGCACGCACCGTCGTGGTCGTCTCCGGGAACCCCCGTCCCGGGTCGCGCACCCTGCGCGCCGCCGAGGCCGCGGCGCACCGGATCGCCGCGCACCTGGGCATCGACGACGTCGCCACGATCGACCTCGCCACGTTCGCGGGCCAGATCCTCGCCGCCGAGCACCCCGAGGCCGACGCCGCGAAGGAGCGCCTCGCCGGCGCCACCGTCGCCGTCGTCGCCACCCCCGTCTACAAGGCGGCCTACACCGGCCTGCTCAAGGCTTTCCTCGACCTGTACGGCAACGACGGCCTGGCCGGCGTGGTCGCCGTCCCGCTCGTGGTCTCCGGCAACCCCGCGCACGCGCTGGCCGGGGAGGTGCACCTGCGGCCCGTGCTCGTCGAGCTGGGCGCCGTGGTGCCGGCCCGCTCGCTGACCGTCACGGAGAGCCAGCTCGCCGACCTCGACGGCGTGATCGAGGCCTGGCTGAGCCGCGCGGGCGAGTCGCTGCGGCGGGCGACGGGCCCCGGCGTCGTCGTCCCCGCCCGCGTTCCGGCTGGTGCCGCTGCCGGAGTCCCGGCCGGTGCCGCTGCTGGTGTCGAGGAGGTCGCACGATGACCGCGGAGAACATCGACCTGTCCGCCCTGGAGGAGCTCTTGGCCCAGCAGGACGAGCCCCAGCTCAGCCCCGACGAGTTCAAGACCGTCTTCCGCAACCACCCCGCCGGCGTCGCCGTCGTCGCCCTGCTGCACGAGGACCGGCCCGTCGGGTTCACCGCCACCTCGGTCATCTCCGTCTCCGCGGCGCCCCCGCTGCTCGCCTTCTCGCTCGCCTCGACCTCGTCGTCCTGGCCCGCGATCTCCGAGGCCAGCACGCTCGCCGTCAGCTTCCTCGCCGACCACCAGGACGACGTCTCCGCCCGCTTCGCCACCAGCGGCATCGACCGCTTCGCCGACGGCGGCTGGACACCCCTGCCCACGGGCGAGCCCGTCATCGACGGCGCCGTGTCCTGGTTCCGGGCACGCGTCGTGCAGCGCACCCCGATCGGCGACAGCTACCTCGTCTCGCTGCGGGCGCTGGCGTCCAGCCTCACCGAGGCCGGCGGGGAGCCTGCCGCGTCTCCCCTGGTGTACAAGAACCGGGCGTACCACCGCATCGGCGACGACACGGCGATCTGACGCGGGCTGCGCCGCGGCGGCCCGCCGCGGCGCAGCCCCGGTCACGCCTCCAGGAGGTCCGGGCGCGGGTGGCGGACGCCCTGGACGGCGTCGCGCGGGATGACGGCGCCGATCGCCGCGACGTCGTCCGCGGACAGGACCAGCGACGCCGCGGCGACGTTCTGCTCCAGGTACCGCAGCCGCTTGGTGCCGGGGATCGGCACCACGTCGTCGCCCTGCGCGAGCAGCCACGCCAGGGCGAGCTGGGCCGTGGTCACGCCCCGCTCGGCGGCCAGCGACTCCAGCGAGCGCACCAGCGCGCGGTTGTGCTCGAACGCCTCGCCGGCGTAGCGGGCGTGGCTGCGGCGCACGTCGTCGGCGGCGAGCGCGTCCGTCGAGTCGACGGTGCCCGTCAGGATGCCGCGGCCCAGCGGGGAGAACGGCACGAACCCGATGCCGAGCTCGCGCAGCGCGGGCAGGACGGCGTCCTCCGGGTCACGGGTCCACAGGGAGTACTCGCTCTGCACGGCTGTGATCGGGTGCACGGCGTGGGCGCGGCGCACGGTCTCGGCGCCGGCCTCGGACAGCCCGACCGCCCGCACCTTGCCCGCCGTGACGAGCTCGCCCAGCGCGCCGACCGTCTCCTCGACCGGCACCTGCGGGTCCACCCGGTGCAGGTAGTACAGGTCGAGGTGGTCGGTGCCCAGGCGGGCCAGCGACCGGTCGATCGCGCGGCGCACGTACTCGGGGCGCCCGTCGACGGGCCGGCCGTCGGGGTGGCCGCCCGCCGGGGGCAGGCCGAGCTTGCTCGCCAGCACGATCCGGTCGCGCTGCGGGCCCAGCACCCGGCCGATGAGCTCCTCGTTGCGGCCGTGGCCGTACACGTCGGCGGTGTCGATCAGGGTGACGCCGAGGTCGAGCGCGCGCAGCAGCACCGCCTCGGCCTCGGCGGCGTCGGCCGGGCCGTACGAGTCGGCGACGGACATGCCGCCGAACCCGACCGCCGACACGGTCAGGGCGTACGGGCCGGAGCCCAGGGTGCGGGCGGGGACGGGCGGGGTGGGGCTGCTGGCAGTGGTCATGCCCGCAGCCGACCACCCCGCGCCGCCGTCGGCAAGGAGCGCCCGCAGGCTCTCGCATGGCGAGACGGGCGGCTCGCCGCCGGTGCGGCGAGCCGCCCGGTCACCAGGACGGCATGCCCAGCGCGGCCAGCGCCGACCGCAGCCGCTCCCGCCCGCGCAGGGCCGCGGGTCCGCGCAGGCGGGTCAGGGTGCGCCCGATCCAGCCGCCGTCGAGCCCCTCGTCGCGGTAGAAGTCGGTCATGCGCTTCTCGTAGGCCGCCAGCGGCCGGAGCTGCCGCGCCGTGTCGTAGGTCTCGTGGTGCAGCACCACGGCCTGCGGCAGCCGTGGCTTGACCCGCCCCGGGCAGGCCGGGTCGGGACGCCCGACGACGAGGCCCGTCACCGGCGCGGCGCCCCGGGGCAGCCGCAGCTCGCCCGCGAGCTCCTCGGGCCGGTCCCGGACCCCGCCGAGGTAGACGGTGCCCAGCCCGAGCGACTCCGCGGCGACCACGGCGTTCTGGGCCGCGAGCGCCGCGTCGAGGTACGCGGTGACCGTGGTCTCCAGGTACCCGGTCGCGTGCACGGACGTGTTCCGCCGCTCGGCGAGGGCGCGGACGCGGGCGACGTCGGCCACCCACACCAGCAGGAGCGGCGCGTCGCGCACGTGCTCCTGCTCGCCCGACAGGGCGGCCACGCGGGCGAGACGCGCCGGGTCGGTGACGGCCACGACGCTCCAGAGCTGGAGGTTCGACGTGGTCGGCGCGGACTGCGCGGCCGCCACCAGGGTGGGCAGCACGGAGGACGGCAGCGGTCCGGGCAGGAACCGCCGGACCGAACGGTGCGCGAGCTGGACGTCCAGCACCGACCGCGGGAGGTCGGCCGCCGCGGCGACGGTCGCGGACACCTGCGGGGCCGCGGTGTCGGCGCGCCGCGGGCTCACGCCGTAGCGGGCGGCGACCTGGACGCGGGCGGCGGCGAGCCGGCCGGCGTGCTCGGGCGACTCGGGGTGCTGGGAGGGGTCGCGCGTGGAGTCGTGCGCTTCGTCGCGCGCGATCTCGGGCGTGGTACCGGGCTGGTGCGCCCGGGGTGCTCGGGTGATCCGGGCCGGCCTGCGGGCCGGGGGTGCGGGAGCTGTCTCGGTCGGGGTGGTGACCAGAAAGGCGTCGATGGCTGTCATGAGTGCTCCGTGGGGTGGACGGAAGGCCAGACACTCATGTCGGGGGCCCTTCGTCAATGCCCCAGTTCGGCGTCTCACCCTCCGGACAGGAGCCACGGCGAGCTGTCGCGCCCGGTGAGAGGGCTGCGGGCGCCGGCCGCCCACTATATGGACTCTTTGCCGGATTGGTTGACTCGTCGGATTTTTTCCCGTCTCATTCCCGCCGCACTGCAAGGGGCGGTGTCACCTACGTTCCCGATCCGAGGAGAAAGACCGTGTCCACGACGAGAAGGCCCGCCACGAACAGGCGCGGACGGTGGCGCCTCGCCGCCACCGCGGCCGTGCTGGTGTCCCTGGTGGTCTCCGCCTGCAGCACCGGCTCCGGGACCGCGTCGGCGCCGGTGCCCGAGGAGGACCGCCCCGGGGGCACCCTCAACATCGGCCTGGCCGCCGAGCCCAACGGGGTCGACGCCGCCGTCGTCAACCAGGTGTGGCGCACGGTCGCCCGGGCCCTGACGGACTCGCTGGTCTTCTTCAACCCGGAGACCAAGGAGATCGAGCCCTGGCTGGCCACCGAGTGGACCGTCGAGGACGCCCGCGTCTACACGTTCACGCTGCGCGACGACGTGACGTTCCACGACGGCACCGCGCTGACCTCCGAGGTCGTCAAGCAGAACTTCGAGAGCCTCGACCGCCCCGGCATCCACTCCAGCGCCAAGACCATCGTCGAGGGCATCAAGGAGATCCGGACGCCGTCCGAGCACGTGGTCGAGGTGGAGTTCGCCAAGCCGAACGCCGCGTTCCTCGTGAGCCTGTCGCGTGCGCACGCGGGCATCGTGTCGGCGAAGACGGCCGCGCTGCCGGTCGAGGAGCGGCAGAAGTTCCTGGACGGCTCCGGCCCGTTCTACCTGGAGGAGTACACGCCCAACCAGCGGATCGTGCTGAAGAAGCGCGCGGACTACGACTGGGCGCCCGAGTACTTCGAGCGGACCGGCCCGGCCTACCTCGACGAGGTGGTCTACAAGATCATCCCCGAGGACTCGGTGCGCAACGGCGCCGTCATCGGCGGCGAGGAGCTCCAGTTCATCTACTGGGTCAACGCGAAGTACGTGGACCAGCTCGAGGCCGCCGGCCTGACCATCACCGAGACCACGAACCCCGCGACGGGTACGGAGTGGCCGGTCAACACCTCCTCGAAGGTCCTGAAGGACGTCCGGGTGCGCCAGGCGCTCCAGCACGGCATCGACCGCGAGGAGTTCACCAAGCTGGTCTCCGGCGGCTACGACCAGGCCGCGACGGGCCCGCTCAGCACGGCGAACCCGTTCTACTCCGACCAGAGCGAGTACCTCACCTACGACCCGGAGCTGTCGAAGCAGCTCCTGGACGAGGCCGGCTGGTCCGAGACCGGGTCCGACGGCATCCGGGTCAACGCCGCCGGCGACCGCCTCTCCTTCCGCTTCCCGCGGGACGGCGCGGCCGAGCAGGTGGTGCAGGCGCAATGGAAGGAGCTCGGCATCGAGCTGGTCCTGGACCCGCCGCTGGACGCAGAGGCGAACGAGAAGCTGCTGTCCGGCGAGTACGACATCGCCTACTGGTACCACTCCACGCCGGACCCCGACGTGCTGCGCGCCAACTACGGCGTGGAGACGGGCTCGAACCGCTCGTTCATCGCGGACGACGACGAGACCGGCCGGCGCCTCGACGACCTGCTCCAGGAGCAGAACACCGTGATCGAGCCGGAGGCGCGGCAGAAGATCGTCGACGAGGCCGCCCAGCTCCTGGTCGAGGACGCCTACGTGCTGCCGATCGTGAACGACACCGACATCTGGGCCTTCCAGCCCACGGTGCACGACATCCAGCCGGTGGGCCTGGACCAGTACCTCTACAACGCCTGGCTCTCGGAGAAGTGAGGTGCTGAGGTACGGGCTGCTGAAGTACGCCGTGCGGCGGCTGGGCTACGCAGCGATCGTGGTGTGGGGCGCGTTCACCGGGGCGTTCTTCCTGCTCTACATCGTCCCCGGCGACGCGGCGGGCGGCCTGACGATGGGCGCCTCCGGCGGCGACGTCGAGCAGCTCCTGGCCGAGCAGCGTGAGCTGCTCGGCCTGGACCGCCCGGTCCTCGTGCAGTACGGGGACGCGCTGTCGGGCGCCGTCCTCGGGGACTTCGGGGACAGCCTCTACCAGCGCCGGCCCGCCGTCGAGGTGTTCTTCGAGGCCTTCCCGGCCACGCTGCAGCTCGCGTTCCTGGGCCTGGCGCTGGCGGTCGTGCTGGGGGTCGCGCTGTCCGTGGTCATCGAGCTGACCGACTGGCGGTGGCTGCGCGAGCTGCTCGTCTCGCTGCCGCCGGTCGCCGTCTCGCTCCCGCCGTTCCTGGTGGCGCTCGTCCTGGTGCAGCTCGTCGCGTTCCGGCTCGGCTGGATCGACGCGTTCGGCGACCAGACGTTCCTGGGCCTGCTGGTGGCCTCGCTGTCGATCGCCGTGGCCGGCGGCGGGACCATCTCCCAGCTCCTGACGGCCAACCTGCGCGGCGCGCTGACCTCGCCCTACATCGAGACGGCGCGCAGCTGGGGGCTCAGCCGGTTCGACGTCGTGGTGCGGCACGCCCTGCGCAACGCGTCGCTGCCGG
Organism: Promicromonospora sp. NPDC050262; assembly: GCF_040655935.1. Lineage (NCBI taxonomy): Bacteria > Bacillati > Actinomycetota > Actinomycetes > Micrococcales > Promicromonosporaceae > Promicromonospora > Promicromonospora sp. NPDC050262. Next base: position 71,959 of record NZ_JBFAKX010000013.1, read on the forward strand.
TGATCACGGCGCTCGGGACGCTCATCGGCGTCATGGTCGGCGGCACCGTGCTCACGGAGACGGTGTTCTCGCGGCCCGGCATCGGCCGGCTCGTCGTCGACTCCGTCAACGGGCGCGACATGCCGGTGGTGCTGGTCGCGGTCACCGTGAGCGCCCTGATCTTCGTGACCGTCAACTTCGTCGTCGACCTGCTCTACCCGCTGGTCGACAAGCGCATCCGGCTGGAGGGCCGATGAGCGTCACCGAGACAGAGGCGGCGGTCGCCGCGGGGCCTGCGGGTCCGGCCGCGCCGGCCCCGGCCCGCCCGGGCGAGGGACGACGCCGCAGGTGGCTCGGCCGGCTGGTCGACGTCGCGCGCACGCCCAGCCTGCTGGTGTCGTACGTGTGGCTGGTGCTGATCGTCACGGCGGCACTCGCCCCGACGCTGTTCGCGCCGGGCGACCCGCTGGCGCAGAGCGGCGACGCGATGCTGCTCCCGCCAGGCCCCGAGCACCTGTTCGGCACCGACGACCTGGGGCGTGACCAGTTCACGCGCACCGTGCACGGCACCCGGCTGTCGCTCCAGGCCGCGGTGATCGCGGTGCTGATCGGCCTGGTCAGCGGGTCGTTGATCGGGCTCGTCGCCGGCGCCGTGCGCGGCTGGCTCGACAGCGTGCTGATGCGCGTGGTCGACGTCATGCTCGCCGTGCCGAGCCTCATCGTGTCGCTGGCGATCATCTCGGCGCTGGGCCACGGCACCATCAACATCGCCGTGGCCATCGGGATCAACAGCACCGCGACCTTCGCCCGCCTCATGCGGTCGGAGGTGCTGAAGGTCGCGGGCGCCCGGTACGTCGAGGCGTCGGTGTTCGCCGGGCACGGCTATGCCTACCGGCTGCTGCGGCACGTGGTGCCGAACGCCACCCGGTCGGTGCTGGCCTACGCGACGATGGAGATCGGCAGCGCCATCCTCACCGTCGCCTCGCTGAGCTTCCTCGGCCTCGGCGCCCCGCCGCCCACGCCCGAGTGGGGCCTGCTCGTGGCCGAGGGCCGCACCTTCATCGCCGCGCAGTGGTGGCTGAGCCTGCTGCCCGGCCTCGTGATCGTCGTCTCCGTGCTGGCCGTGTACCGCATCGGCCGGTCGATCGACCGAGGGAGAACCCGTGTCGTCGCCTGAACCCCTGCTCACCCTCGACGGCGTCAGCGCCCAGTTCGCGCTGCCCGGCCGTCCGCCGGTCCGCGTGCTCGACGACGTGAGCCTCTCGCTGCGTCCGGGCCACGTGCTGGCGCTGGTCGGTGAGTCCGGCTCGGGCAAGTCGACCCTGGGCCGCACCGTCACCGGCACCCTGCCCGAGAACGGCCGCGTGGTCGCCGGCCGCGTGACCTTCGCCGGCCGGGAGCTGACGGGCCTGCCGGAGCGCGAGCGCCGCGCGGTCCGCGGCAAGGACATCGGGTACATCCCGCAGGACGCCCTGCTCGGGCTCAACCCGCTCCTGCCCGTGGGCGTCCAGGCGGGCGAGCCGCTGCGCGCCCACGGCCTGGCCGGCAAGGCGGAGCGCCGCGAGCGCGTGATCGAGCTGTTCGGCAAGGTGGGGCTGCGCGACCCCGAGACGATCTACGGCGCCTACCCGCACGAGCTGTCCGGCGGCATGTGCCAGCGCGTGCTGATCGCGGCGGCGATGTCCACGGGGCCCCGGCTGCTGGTGGCCGACGAGCCGACCACGGCCCTGGACGTCACCGTCCAGAAGACGATCCTGGACCTGCTGGGCGGCCTGGTCGCGGAGAACGACCTCGCCGTGCTGCTCGTCACGCACGACCTCGGGGTCGCGGCCGAGCGCGCGGACGAGATCGCGGTGCTCAAGGACGGCGTGCTGGTGCGCTCCGGCCGCACGCGGGAGGTCGTGGCCGACCCCGGGGACGCCTACACCGAGCAGCTCCTGAGGTCGTCCTCGCTCGGCTTCTCCGGGGCCGACGCCGCCGCCGCGAGGCACGAGCGCACCGCCGCACGGGTGCCCGCCGACGCCCCCGTGGTGGTCCGGGCCCGCGAGGTCGCCAAGACCTTCCGCGCCCACCGCGGGCGGACGGCGGTCACCGCCGTCGCCGGGGCGAGCTTCGAGGTGCGGCGGGGCACCACGCTGGGCATCGTGGGCGAGTCCGGATCGGGCAAGACCACGCTGGTGCGACTCCTGGCGGGCCTGACGCCGCCCGGCGCGGGCAGCGTCACGGTGGACGGCGAGCCCGTGGTCCATCACCGCCGGGGCGCCGGCCAGGCCGCGTTGTACCGCAAGGTCCAGATGGTCTACCAGGACCCGTTCGCCTCCCTGAACCCGCGCACCACCGTGCGGTCGATCCTGGAGGAGCCGCTGACCGGCCACCGGATCGGCGGCGCGGCCCAGCGGGCGCGGCGGGTCGACGAGCTCCTGGAGCAGACGGGGCTCCCCGCCTCGGTCGCCGACCGCTACACGGCCGAGCTCTCCGGCGGCCAGCGGCAGCGGGTCGCCATCGCCCGCGCGCTCGCGCCCCATCCCGAGGTGCTGGTGCTCGACGAGCCGGTCTCCGCGCTCGACGTCACCGTGCGGCGGCAGATCCTCGACCTGCTGCTCGACCTCCAGGACCGGCTCTCGCTGACGTACCTGTTCGTGTCGCACGACCTCGGCGTGGTCGCGGAGCTCTCCGACGAGGTCCTCGTGCTCCGGCACGGCGACGTCGTCGAGCACGGCCCGGCGTCCGACGTCATCTCCCGGCCCCGGACGGACTACGTCCGCCGGCTGCTGGCCTCCATCCCGGGGGCCGCCCCCGCCGCCGCGGCGGCACCCAGCACGCCGTAGCCCCAGCAACAAGCACGACGCACCACCGCACCGGACGAAAGGAAACCGCCATGGGCGAGCCGGCACAGCGCCAGCTGCACCTCGGATACATGTACTGGCTGAACGGGACCCACTGGGGCGGCTGGCGGCTGGCGGAGTCGGCCACGCCCGACCCCTTCGGCCTCGCCTACCCCGCGCAGGTGCTCAAGCTGGTCGAGGACGCGAAGTTCGACTTCTTCTTCCTCGGCGACACCCTCCCGGGCGACGTCTACCGCGAGCACTACGGGACCACCCACAACGCCGGGCGGCTCGAGCCGTTCACCCTGGCGTCGCAGCTCGCGCTGCAGTCGTCGAAGATCGGGCTCGCCGTGACCGCCCACCCGACCTTCTACGAGCCGTACATCCTGGCCCGGCTGACCGCCTCGCTGGACCACCTCAGCGGCGGCCGCCTGGCCTGGAACGTGGTGCTCGGCGCGAACGACCTCGCCGCCAAGAACTTCAGCCTGCCCGACCTGGGCGGCGAGAGCCGGTACCGCCGCGCGGCCGAGTTCATCGACGTCATCCGCAAGCTCTGGGACAGCGTCGAGGACGGCGCCTACCTCCAGGACAAGGAGTCGGGGCAGTACCTCGACCCGAGCAAGATCCACCGCCTGGAGCACCAGGGCGAGTTCTTCTCCGTGGCGGGCACGCTGCCGATGCTGCGCCCGCCGCAGGGCCACGTGCCGCTGCTGTACGCGGGCGGCTCCGAGCTGTCGCGCGAGCTGACGGCGCAGTACTGCGACATCAACTTCACCGGCCCGCCCACCCGGGAGGTCTCGGCGGAGTTCAACGCCGACGTCCGCGCGCGGGCCCTGCGCCTGCGCGGCCGGGAGGAGCCGATCTTCTTCCTGCCGGGCATCACGCCCGTCATCGGCGACACGCGCGAGGAGGCGATCGACCTCTTCGACCGCCTGAACGCGGGTCTCCCGGTCGACGACGACCCCGTGGCCGGGGACCAGCCCGACGACTACTACACGGGCGAGGCGTTCCAGGCCGCCCAGCGGGGCCGCGCACCCCTGCCGAAGGGCGCGCGCAGCCTGCGCTCCATCGGGGAGCGCACGGGCGCCGACCTGCGTCCGCTGGGGCTCGACGGCGCACTGACGCCCTCGCTCGCCGCGGAGCTGAACGACGTCGGGCAGAAGCTGCTGCGCACCATCGCCGACCGCACGGGCCGCACCGTCGAGGCGGGCACCGTGCGGGGCCGGGACCTGCTGCACAACTCCATCGGGGGCGGCTTCCCGCTCGCGATCGGCACCGCCGACGACGTCGCGGGCACGCTCATCGAGTGGTTCGAGCAGGGCGCCGCCGACGGCTTCAACATCCAGTCGCCGGCCATGCTCGACCAGCTCGAGCGGTTCACCGGGCAGGTGGTGCCGATCCTGCAGGACAAGGGCGTGTTCCGCACCGAGTACGAGGCGGACACGTTCCGCGGCCACTTCGGGCTGCCGGTGCCGCCCAACCAGTTCGCGGCGCAGGAGGCCCGAGCATGACGCTCCCCGCCGGGTACCGCGCGCTCGGCAGCTCCGGCCTGGTCCTGTCCGAGCTCGGCGTGGGCGCCAGCACCTTCGGCCGCAGCGGCATGCGCGCCGTCGGGCAGGAGCAGGTCAACCGGATCGTGGACCGCGCCATCGACCTGGGCGTGACCTACTTCGACATCGCCGAGGGCTATGGCGACCGCACCGGCCTGTCCGAGGAGCTGTTCGGCACGGCGCTGGCCGGGCGGCGCGACCAGGTGGTGATCGGCACCAAGTTCGGCCGCTCGCTGGCGGCGGACCGCGGGCCCTCGTACGGCCGCACGGGGGCGCGCAAGTACGTCCTGGCGGCGGTCGAGGACAGCCTGCGCCGGCTCGGCACCGACTACATCGACCTGTACCAGATCCACTTCCCGGACCCGTTCACGCCGATCGAGGAGACCCTCTCCGCGCTCGACACCCTGGTGCGCGACGGCAAGGTGCGGTACGTGGGCGCGTCCAACTTCAAGGCCTGGCAGCTCGCCGACGCCGACCACGTGGCCGCGGCGCGCGGCTACGGCCGGTTCGTCTCCACGACCGACGAGTACAGCCTGCTGTGGCGCAAGCCCGAGGAGGAGCTGATCGGCGCCCTGGAGCACTTCGGCCTCGGGTTCCTGCCGTACTTCCCGCTCCAGAACGGGCTGCTGACCGGCAAGTACTCGCGGGACAACGCGCCGGAGGGCGCCAAGATCACCAACCTCAAGACGTACCTGCTCGGCGAGGCGCCGTGGGACGCGCTGGAGAAGTTCGAGCGGTTCGCCGCGGACCGGGGCGTGACGCCGAGCGCGCTCGCCCTGGGCTGGCTCCTGGCGCAGCCCACGGTGACCAGCGTGATCACCGGCATCACGGTCCCGGAGCAGCTCGACGAGAACCTCCTGGCGACCCGCTGGGTCCCCACCCCGGAGGAGGAGCAGGAGCTCCGCGACCTCCTCCCGGGCACCCTGACGGGCGGCCCGGGCCGCGTCGGCTGACCGTCGGCGGAACACCCCCGGGTGTTGAGCACAGCGGTTGCTGCCAGAGAGCGCGCCTCTCTGGCAGCAACCGCTGTGGTCAACCACGCCGTCCGGGCGGCCGGGTGGCGGCCGGAGGGTCGCAGCGACCGGATGGCGAGACGATCCGGTCCGGCCATTGCGTCGGGCGGGGCCGGGGCTATGTTGCGCGCGGTCGGCGTCCGCGGCAGTCCGCGGGGGTGCGCCGCGACGACATCGGAGGATCTCTTGTCCGCTTCACAGCCCCCTTCGTCCTTCTTCGTCGGCCTCGACGCCGACGGCGCGGGCGCGCACCCGGCGGCCGCCGCCGTCGCGCGCCTCGCGGGCGCCGACCTCGTGTCCGGCGCCCGGCTGGCCCGCACGGTCCGGCAGGCCGAGAACGCCGGCCTCACCTTCGTCTCCTTCACGGACGCGCTGCTCCCGGCGGTACCCGGTTCGCCGGCGTCGGCCCGGCTGGAGTCCGTCACCCGCGCCGCCTTCGTGTCCCGCACGACGACGGCGATCGGCCTGGTGCCGCAGGTGCCGACCACCTACCCGGAGCCCTTCCACGTCGCGGCGCAGCTCGCGTCGCTGGACATCGCGGCGGCCGGGCGCGCCGGCTGGATCCCGGGGGTGACCCGGGACGCCGCGACGGCCGACGCCTACGGCCGCCCCGTGGTGGGCGACGTGACCCGCGAGGCGCGCGACGTCGTGCGGGTGGTCCGGGACCTGTGGGACTCGTGGGAGGACGACGCCGTGATCCGCGACGTCGCCACCGGCCGGTACGTCGACCGCGACCGCATCCACCACGTCGACTTCGAGGGCGAGACCTTCTCGGTCAAGGGCCCGCTCATCACGCCCCGGCCGCCCCAGGGGCAGCTCGTGGTGCTGGCCGCCGACGGCGACGTGCCGCCGGCGCTCGACGGCACCGGCGACGGTGGCCGTCCCGGCGGGGCGGAGCCGCTCGTCGACGTCACGCTGGTCGGCGGCGCGGGCGTGGGCGCGGCCCGCGGCAACGCGGAGGCCGCACGCGAGCACTCACCGCTCGTCGGCGTCGACCTCGAGGTGGTGCTCGACGCCGGCGGCCGCACCGGCGCGGACCGGCTCGCGGTGCTGGACGCCAGCACGCCCGTCGGCGTCCGCTCACCCTGGGACACGCGCGCCCTGCGCTGGGCAGGCGACGCCGCCGGGCTGGTCGCCCTGCTCACCGAGCTCGCCACCCCGGGTCCGGACGGACGCCGGCCGGTCGACGGCGTGCGGCTGCTGCCCGCCGTGCTCGACGTCGACCTGCCCGTGCTCGCGCGCGACATCCTGCCCGCCCTGCGCGCCGCCCGCCTCACCGCGGTGCCGCGCCCCGGTGCCACGCTGCGCGAGTCCCTCGGGCTGCCGCGCCCCGCCAACCGCTACGACACGCGTGTCCTCGCCGACGCGCCGAACGCCTGAGGAGCCCGCCATGACCGACCTGCCCGCGACCGACCTCCCCGTGACCCGCCCCGACGCCCAGGTGCACTTCGGCGTCTTCTTCCAGGGCGTCAACCACACCACGATCTGGTCCGACCCGGAGTCCGGGTCGCAGACCGACTTCGCCACCTTCGAGCGCGTGATCCGCACGGCGGAGCGCGGGCTGTTCGACGCGTTCTTCCTCGGTGAGGGCCTGCGGCTGCGCGAGTCGCGCGGCGCCCTGCACGACCTCGACGTGGTGGGCCGCCCGGACGCGATCACGCAGCTCGCCGCGCTGGCCGCGATCACGACGCACATCGGCCTGGTCGCCACCCAGAACACCACGTACAACGACCCGGCCGACCTGGCGCGGCGCCTGCAGAGCCTGGACGTGCTGTCCGGGGGCCGTGCCGCGTGGAACGTCGTGACCACCGACAACGCCTGGACCGGGGCCAACTTCCGCCGCGGCGGGTACCTCGACCACGCACTGCGCTACGAGCGGGCGCAGGGCCAGCTCGACGTAGCCCGCCAGATCTGGGACGCCTTCCCGGACACGGGCGGCAGCGACGCGTTCAGCGGCGCGGTGGCGCACGTCTCCGAGCACAGCGCGCTGTTCGACGTCGAGCTCGACCCCACCACGCCGCGCAGCCCGCAGGGGCACCCGATCATCTTCCAGGCGGGCGACTCGCCGCAGGGCCGGGACTTCGCGGCGGCCAACGCGGACGTGATCTTCTCGCGCCACGGCTCCGTGCTGGCCGAGGCGCTGGAGTTCGCCGCCGACATCCGCCGCCGGGCCGTGGCAGCGGGCCGCCCCGAGGACGACGTCAAGATCTTCCCGGGCACCGGCGTCATCGTGGGCGACACGCCCGCCGACGCCGAGGAGAAGGCCCGCTGGGTCCGCTGGAACCAGGTCACCCCGGCCACGGCGCTCTCGATCGTGGGCAACATCTGGGGCGAGGACCTGTCCGGCTACGACCCGGACGGCCCGCTGCCCGCGCACGACCCGGTGGTCGAGGAGCTGGGCGGCGAGCGCGGGTCGGCCACCACGGGCGCGCGGACCCGGGAGATCGCGGCGCGGTGGCGGGCGCTGGCGCAGGCCGAGCACCTGTCGATCCGCGAGCTGGTGGTGCGCAACAGCAGCGAGCGCGGGTTCCAGGGCACGCCGGCCGCCGTGGCCGAGGACCTGATCCGCTGGGTGCGCACCGGCGCCGTCGACGGGTTCAACATCAGCCCGTGGATCGTGCCGTCGGGCCTCGACGACATCGTCGACCGGGTGGTCCCCGAGCTGCAGGAGCGGGGCGCCTACCCGACGTCGTACACGGGGACCACGCTGCGCGAGCACCTGGGCCTGCGCGCCCCGCTCACCCGCCGGGCGAGCGCCGTCGGCGCGGCGTAGGACGCCGATCACGTGTCAGACGTACAGGTCACTCGGGTGACCTGTACGTCTGACACGTGCTGGGGCGTCTGACGCTCAGGCCCGGGCCGCCTCCACCGTGGCCCTGGCACGGGCCGCCGCCGGCAGGCCCAGGTTGTCGCGCAGCGTGGTGCCCTCGTACTCCGTGCGCAGCGAGCCGCGCTCCTGCAGCAGCGGCACGACGTCGTCCACGAGCTCGTCCAGCCCGGTCGGCACCAGGTGCGAGCCGATCACGAACCCGTCCGACCCGTCGTTCTGCACGAAGTCGTCGAGCGCGTCCGCCACCTGCGTCGGGGTGCCGACGAACGAGCCGCGCGTGAACTCCTCGATCACGGTCTGCCGCAGCGACCAGCCGTTGGCCTCGGCCTGGGCGCGCAGGCGCGCCACGGTCGCGGGCCGGTCGGCGTGCGTCAGGGCACGGCCCGCGATGAACGACGGCGCGTCGAGCGCGGGCTCGACGTCGGGCAGCGGACCGTCCGGGTCGTAGGCCGACAGGTCGCGGTTCCAGATCTGCTCCAGCAGGATCTGGGCCGTGCGGCCCGTGACCTGCTCCTCGCGCACCCAGCGGGCCTTCTCCTGCGCCTCGGCCTCGGTCGCCCCCAGCACGAACGACGCGCTCGGCAGGATCTTCAGGTGGTTCGGGTCGCGCCCGAACCCGGCGGCCCGCGCCTTGACGTCCTGGTAGTAGTCCCGGGCCTCGTCGAACCGGCCGTACGGCGAGAAGATCGCGTCCGAGCTGGCCGCCGCGAAGTCCCGACCCTGGGGCGAGACCCCGGCCTGCAGGATCACCGGGTGGCCCTGCGGCGAGCGCGGGACGCCGAACCAGCCGCCCACGTCGAACTGCTCCCCGGTGTGGGCGAACGAGCCGGCCCCCGACCGGGAGAAGACGCCCGCCTCCTTGTCGATCACGAGGTCGTCGGCCGCCCACGAGTCCCACAGCGACCGCACCACCTCGATGGTCTCCGCGGCGCGCTCGTACCGCTGCGAACGGTCCAGGAACCCGCCGCGGCGGAAGTTGCCGCCGGTGAACGCGTCGAAGCTCGTCACGACGTTCCAGGCCGCGCGCCCGCCCGAGAGGTGGTCGAGCGACGCGATCTGCCGCGCCAGCTCGTACGGCTCGTTGAAGGTGGCGTTGATCGTCGCGGCCAGGCCCAGGTGCTCGGTCACGGCGGCGATCGAGGCCAGCACGGTGAACGTGTCGGGCCGACCCACGATGTCCTGGTCGAAGACCTGCCCGTCGCGCTCGCGCAGCGCCAGGCCCTCGGCGAGGAAGAAGAAGTCGAACCGGCCGCGCTCGGCGGTGCGGGCCGTGCGCTCGAAGGTCGAGAAGTCGATCTGGCTGCCCGACTCCGGGAGGTGCCACAGGGTGTGGTGGTTCACGCCGCCCAGGTAGGCGCCGAGGATGATCTGCTTGCGGGGCTTGCCGGTGGGTGTGCTCATGGTCTGCTCGCTCTCAGGTCTCGGGCTGGGGGTTCGCGGTGCTACGCACCGGTCAGACGGCGGCGAAGCGGTTGGGGACCTCGGTCGGCAGGCGCAGCAGCCCCCGCAGCGAGCCGGCGTCGTAGGCGGTGCGCGCCAGGCCCCGCCGCCGCAGCTCGGGCAGCACGTCCGTGACCAGGGCGTCCAGGTCGTCGGGCAGCACCGCCGGGCGCAGGCGCACGCCGTCGTAGCCGAGGCCCGTCCAGGCCTCGACCACGTCGGCGACGTCGGCCGCGGAGCCCGCGAGCACGCGGGCGTCGGTGACCCAGCCCCGCTCGGCCTGGCCGGCCCGGGCGTCCAGGCGCGCCAGCCGCTCGGCCGCCGCCCGCCCGTTCGTGTCCAGCACCACGGCCAGGTCGGCCACCACGCGCAGCGGCTCGCCGGTCCGGCCCACGCGGGCCTCGGCGGCACGCACCTCGGCCAGGATCGAGGCCGCCGTCGCGTCGTCCTGCGGCGTCACGAAGACGACGTCGGCCACGCGGGCCGCCAGCTCGTACGGCACCGTCGCGTGCGCGAGCGCGGTGACGACCGGCTGCCCCTGCGGCGGGCGCGGCGTGATGGACGGGCCGCGCACGGAGAACCACCGCGTCTCCACGTCGACGCGGTGCACCTTGTCGCGGTCGATGAAGCGGCGCGTGGCGACGTCGCGGATCTCGGCGTCGTCCTCCCAGGAGTCCCAGAGGGCGCGGACCGTCTCGGCCACGGCGGCCGCCTCGGCGAAGAGCTCGGCGACCTGCTCGTCGGCGCGGCCCGCCGCGTAGTCCTCCGCGGTGATCTCCGGCAGGTCGCGGCGGCCGGTCAGCCGGGCCTCCGTGCCCGACGGCGAGGCGCGCACCTGCCAGCCGGCCCGGCCCTGGCTGGTGTGGTCGAGGGTGGCCAGCGCCTTGGCGACGTGGAACGGCTCGGTGTGCGTCACCGTGACCACGGGGACGAGCCCGACGTGCCGGGTCGCGGGGGCCACGCGCGCCGCGACGAGCTCGGCGTCCAGCCGCACGCGCACCCGGTCGGTCCGGTCGGCGGCCGGGTCGTCCCAGGGGCCGACGGGGATGCCGAAGCTGTCCTCGAACGTCACGAGGTCGACGAGCCCGGCCTCGGCGAGCTGGGTCAGGCCCACCCAGTAGGCGGCGTCGGTCAGGGCCTCGGGGCGCGCGCCGGGCTCGCGCCACGCCGCGGGGTGCCAGCCGGCGCCGTCGAGGGCGACGGCGACGATGGGCGCCCCTCTTCCGGCAGGGTCCTGTGGTGCGGTGAGAGAACCGTCGGTCGTCATGGGCTGCTCCTCGCGGCGTCGGGCGGCCCTGTTCGGGCCGTGGTGCGCCGAACATAGGTGCGTGCGCCGCCCTGCCAAGGGATCGGCCGGGAGATCTCACATGCTGGCCCGCTCCCCGGTGCCCGCGGGATCAGGTGTCAGACGCGCACGACCTCGGCTCCCCCGGCGCGGTCGTACGGCGTGCGCCCCGCCCCGACGAACAGGGTCACGACGTAGACGACCGGCAGCACGTAGGCCGCCGCGGTGACGATCATGAGCCCCGGCCCGACCGCCGTCGCCCCGACGAGGCCGATCGCCGCGGCGTGGCCGATCGTCCAGGGCACCGCGACCTTGAGCGCGTTCCGGAGCAGCGCCGACGCGAACGTGAGCCGCCCGCCGTCCCGGGCGCCCACCACCTTGAGCCCCAGCACGCGCTTGCCGACGGTCGCCTGCCGGGCACCCGACTCGAGGACGGCCAGGAAGATCGTCAGCGGTACCGCCGTGACGAGCGCCGAGACCACGTTCGTGGTCAGGGCGGACCATCCGCCCGTCACACCGGAGAGGTAGAGCGGGACGCCGATCGCCGCGAGCAGCACGAGCCACACCAGGAAGCAGAGCCAGTCGACGAGCCACGCCACGATGCGCCGCCATCCTTGGGGGTTCACGTGCAGACGGTATCGCGCAGCAGGCAGTGCGGCGCCCGGCTCCGACGGGTCAGGTCACAGCCTCTTCTCGAAGCAGATGCTCGACTCCGCCGGGTACGGCGGGTACGGGTCGATCCGAGTCCAGCCCTCGCGCTCGTACAGCGCCACGGCCTCGGGCTGCCGCACGCCGGTCTGCAGGCGCAGCACCTCGATCCCCCGGTCCAGCGCGGACCGCTCGACGGCGGCCAGCACGCCCGCCGCCAGCCCTCGGCGGCGGTGCGTGGGCCGCACGAACATGCGCTTGACCTCATGGGTCACCTCGGGGTGGAGGGCGGTGCCGCCCAGCCGGCGCAGCGATCCGGTCGCCACCGCCTCCACGCGATCCAGGGCGATCCAGGTCACCAGCACCTCGTCCGACGTCGGCACGGTGCTCAGCCCGCCCGGCTCGGCCGGCGCGAACAGCCGCGCGCGCTGCTCGCGCAGGTCCGCGTAGCGCGGGGCGAGGTCGTCGGTCATGGCCTCGCGCAGCGCGGCGGCGCGCGGGTCGTCCCAGGTAGTGGCGACCCAGGTCGGGTCGGAGACGATCACCGGCAAGAGGTGCTCCTTCCGTGCGGCGAGGGCGCCCGTCAGAACGCCCGCAGGTTGGCGCGCAGGCCGCCGTCGGCCCACTCGGTGCGCAGGATGCCGCGGCGCCGCAGGATCGGGACCAGCTCGTCGAGCGTGCGGTGCACGGTGACAGGATGCAGGTCGCCCCACAGCAGCACGCCGTCGTTGCCCCACTCCCCCAGCTCCTCGATGAGGTCGGCGAGCTCGCCGGCCGTACCCACCCAGCCGGAGCGGTCGGCGATGCGGCCCAGGCGGGCGAGCCCGCCGAGCAGCACGCGCAGCGGCGTGGTGGCGAGGTCGTGGTCGCCCACCAGACGCCTGATGGACCCGTGCGAGACGTGGTCGCCGAACAGGCCCGTGGGCAGCGGCTTGTCCAGGTCGAACGCCGTCAGGTCGGTCTCCAGGTCGCTCGACTGCTGCTCGGCGATGCGCAGCAGCGTGCCGTCGTCCGGGTTCGCCGACGCCGCCACCAGCCGGTCGGCCTCCTGCGGGCTGGAGACCAGCACGGGCCGAACAGCGAACAGCACCTTGACGTGCTCCAGCGCGCGGCCCGACGCGCGGGCCGCGGTGTGCACCCTGGCCCGGTAGTCGCGCACGCTGCGCTCCGTCAGGGGCGCGAGCGCGAGTTGGACGTCGCTGTTCGCGCCGGCGAACGCCAGCCCCCGGCCCGAGCCGCCCGGAGAGACGATCACGGGCTCGCCGTCCGCGCCGTCGGCGAACGGCAGCGCGTTGAGCGGGCCGTCGAACGCGTAGTGCTCGCCCCGGTGCCGCACCGGGCGCAGCAGGCGCCCGTCGGCGTACCGGCCCCCGGTCCGGGCGCCGCCGGGCCCGACGGCGCCCGGGTCGGCGATCAGCGCACCGTCGTCCCAGGACCGCCACAGCGAGCGGACGCCGTCGAGCCACTCCTCCGCGCGGTCGTACGCGGCGTCGTGCCCGAGCGGCGGCGCGTCCGAGAAGTGGCGCGCGCTGCCCGTGTCGGTCACCAGGTTGAGCCCGAACCGCCCGCCCGACAGGTGCTGGAGCGTCGCGAGCTGCCGCGCCCCGGTGTAGGGCAGCACGGCGGCCGGGTTGACCGTCGGCACGATACCGAGGTGCTGCGTCGCCGCGAACAGGTACGGGGCCAGCAGCAGCGGGTCGTGCTTGGGACCGCCGAACGCCTGCCGCACGCGCAGGTCGATGGTCTCGGGGCTGCCGAGCGACGGAGCGTCCTCGATGATCAGCAGGTCGACGCCCGCCTGCTCCAGGGCGCGGGCGGACTCCACGTAGAGGTCGGGCCGGGTCCAGTCGTAGTTCCAGTCCAGGTAGTCGTGGCCCCAGCCGTGCGGCCCGAAGCCGCGGGCCAGGAACCAGCCGAGGTGCTGCTGGCGGGTCATGGTGTCTCCTTGCGTGTGGTGCTGGTACCGGCGTCCGCGGGGGTGCCGGCGTCCGCCTCGGCGGCGGCGCGGGCGGACGCGAGCCCGCGGTCGAGGTCGGCGATCAGGTCGGGCAGGTCCTCGATGCCGACGGACAGCCGCAGGGTGCCCGGGTGGATGCCCGCGGCGGCCCGCTCGGCAGGGGTGCGCAGCACGTGGCTGGTGCTCGCGGGGTGCAGCACGAGCGAGCGCACGTCGCCGATGTGGGTCATGTGCGTGAAGACCTGGACGGCCTCGACCAACGCCCGTGCCGCGGGGGCGCCGCCGTGCAGCGTGAAGGTGAAGACGGAGCCCTGGCCGTCCGGCAGGTACCGCTTGGCCAGCGCGTGCGACGGGCTGGAGTCGAGCCCCGAGTAGTCCACCGACGCCACCTCCGGCCGGAACGCCAGCCAGCGCGCGACCTCCAGCGCCGCGGCGCTCTGCCGCGCCACCCGCAGCGACAGGGTCTCGATGCCCTGGCCCACGAGGAACGCGTTGAGCGGCGACGGCGTGGGGCCGAACCGCGGCGCCACGGTCTCGCGCAGGTACGCCAGGCGCGCGTTGCCGCCGTGCCGGTCGGCCACGCTCGGCCCGCCCGTGCGCGAGGGCGCGACCAGGTGCGGGTACAGCGCGCCCGAGGCCCGCGCGTCGAACGTCCCGGAGTCGACGACGACGCCGCCCAGCACCGAGCCGTGCCCCGCGAGGAACTTGCTGGCGGAGTGCACCACGACGTCGGCGCCGTGCTCGACGGGCCGCAGCAGGTAGGGCGTGGCCAGGGTGTTGTCCACGACGAGCACCAACCCGTGGGCGTGCGCGACGTCGGCCACGGCCGCGAGGTCGGGCAGGTCGTTGCGCGCGTTCGGGATGGACTCCAGGAACAGCACGCGCGTCTCGGGGCGGATCGCGCGCTCCCAGGCGGCCGGGTCGGCGGCGTCGTCCACGAAGTCGGCCTCGATGCCGAGGCGCGGCAGGTTCTCCAGGAGCAGACCGCGCGTGCCCTCGTAGATGCTGGACGCGGCGAGCACGCGCTGCCCGGCCTCGACCAGGCCGAGCAGGGCGACCGTGACGGCCGCCTGCCCGCTGGCCAGGAACAGGGCGTCGGAACCGCCCTCCAGGGCGGCTATCCGCTGCTCGACGGCGGCCGTGGTCGGGTTGCCGGTACGCGTGTAGGCGAAGCCCTCGCCGGCGCCGAAGTGCCCGGCCGCCTGCTCCCACTCCTCGAACTCGAACCCGGCGGTCAGGTAGACGGGCGTGGCACGCGGGACCACGCGGGCCGACGGCGCGGCGTCGGGCGCCCCGGTGGCGCGCCCGGCGTCGTCCCGTCCCGCGCTGCGCGCGTGCACCTGCCGGGTGGCGAAGCCGGTCATGGCGCCGCGCTCGGCTCGGCCTCCGTCGCGGGCAGCCCGGCCTCCTTCCAGGCGGGGAACCCGCCGTCGACGTGCGAGACGTCGGTGTAGCCGCGGGCCGCGAGCGCCTCCGCGACCGGGCCGGAGCCGTTGATCGAGCCGCACACGATCACGACGGGAGTGTCGAGGGTGATCGCGGGGTTGTCGGACGGCCCGAACAGCGCGTCCAGGTTGTCGCGGTCCGCGAGCGTGGCGCCCGGGATCTCGCCCGCCGAGGCCCGGCCCGCGGCCGAGCGGACGTCGATCAGCAGGGCGCCGCCGGCGACCTTGGCGCCCGCGGCGTCGGGGGTCTGCAGCTCAGGGGTGGTCATGATGGTCTCCTCCACGATGGGTCGTCTGGTGCGGGTGCCGGGTGTTCGCCGGCGCGGTCGTCAGGCGCTCAGCAGCCGGCCCGTGGGCAGCACCCGCTCGGCCGCCTCGACGTCGGACAGCCCGAGCGAGCCGCGCAGCGTGGTCGCCGTCCGCTCCGTGCGGAACAGGCCCGCCTGCTGGAGCGCGGGGACCAGGTGGTCGGTGATCGCGTCGAGGTCGGAGCTGAGCGAGGACGGCCGCAGCAGGAACCCGTCGACGGCGCCGACGGTGGTCCAGTCGGCGATCAGGGTGGCGAGCTCGTCCGGCGTGTCTGCGACGACCAGCCCGTCGCCCATGGCCGCCGTGCCCTCCAGCGCCTCGACGAGCTCCAGCCGGGCCCGGGCGCTGGCCCGCTCCGCCGCGAGCACCACGTAGACCTCGGCGAGCACGCGCAGCTCCTCGGGGTCGCGCCCGGCGGACAGCGCGGCATCCCGCACGAGCCGGCGCAGCCGCACCGCGTGCGCGGCGTCGGTGACGGTGATCCGCGCGACGTCGGCGGTGCGGCCGGCCAGCGCCGCGCTGGCCTCGGAACGCACCCGCACGACGACCGGCGGGGGCACCTGTGGCAGCGCGTCGCCGCCGCCGGCCGGGCGGCCGCGGACGGCGAACCGGATGCCGTCGTGGTCCACCCGGAACCGGCCCTCGGCGTCGAGCTCGACCGCGCCCGCCCCGCTGCCGGGCCGGCCCGTCCACACCTGCGTCACCGACCGGATGCCCAGCTCGACGCGCGCCGCCCAGGCCTCGTCGGGCTCGGGGAGCGTGCCCTGCCGCACGGCCTGCCAGCCGGCCCGGCCGCTGCTCGCGCGGTCGATGCTGCTCAGCGCGACGGCGGCGTGGGCCGCCTCGACGTGCACCGTGTCGACGGCGGCGACCAGCCCGATCCCCGCGGTGACCCGGGCGGCCCGGGCCGCGGCGACGGCCGTGTCCAGCCGTCCGGTGACCTGGCTGCGGCCGGGGTGGAGCAGAAAGCCCTCGTCGAGGCTGACGAAGTCGAGCAGTCCACGGTCGGCGGTCCGCATGAGGTGGAGGAACCGCTCGCCGTCGAACGGGCGCGGCGCGACCGGGCCGCGGGCCCGGTGGGCGCCCGGGCGGGCGCCGGCGGAGGTGAGGTCCACGCCGAGCACGACGGGACGGGTGGAGAGGGCGGTCGAGGAGAGGGACGTGGGCTGCGACGGGTACGGCACGGCGGTGCTCCGTTCGGGCTGCGGCGGCGCGACGGCGCCCGGAGGACCCGGCCGCCGCGCGCAGGTGCACGACGGCGTCCAGGGGTCACCCGGGAGCGTGGCTGCCGGAGGGCAGGAGTGAGACGTCCGGTCAGGGACGTGAGGGCCGGTTACGGCCGGGGCTCGGCGTGCGACGCCGAGAGGAGTTCCGGACGGCGGACCGGTGGCTGGCTGCGGCCGGTCGGCGCGTCGGGGCTGTCGCGGTCAGGTTGTCGCGATCAGCCTGTCGCCGTCAGCGACAGGAACAGTGACAACACATCTCCTCGCGCGGGGCAGCACCAGCCCGCGCGGAGACGTTCCGGGACGGCAGGGACACGTGGACGGCGGGGGCAGCGCTCCGGGTCATCGTCGTTCTCCTCACCTGCTCGCCCATCGGCGAGCGACGCGTGTTGTCATCCGCCGGCGGCGGTGGACCTGGTCCTCACCCGGGGCACCCACCCGCGCGGGGGGTTGCCGTCCGACCAGCCGGGGCTTCGCGTCGGAACTCATGACCTGTCGAGGCTTTCTACATCTCTCCGATCGGATAAGTGCGGTTGGTCTCGATGTCACAGAAGATACGAATGGAACCCATAGAAGTCAATGATCCTTGCCCAGATCTCACATCCCGGGACCACGGTCTCGCCAAGGCCCTGGGGGCGCGGCCAGGAGCCGCCGTCCCGGACGCTGCGCGACCGGCACGAGGGAGGTGCGCTTCTACCCCGTCTTCGGGCCCGGAATCCGGCTGATTCCGGGCCCGATGACGGGGTAGAAGCGCACCTTCGAGGGCTGCCGTTCGCAGCGCCGGCGCCTGGACGTGCGGGTCAGCCCAGGAGGAGCTCGATCTGGGCGAGGGCACCGGGTCCGGCCAGCTCCAGGCGGAGGTCCGCGAGCGGCACGGGCTCGTCGAGCACGAAGGGGCGGAGCTGGCTCGGCCAGCGCCACTCCTCGCCGGACCGCTCGTCCAGCACCCGCCCGTCGCCCCCGACCAGGCGCCAGGCCGACGGCGGTCCGGACGCCGCCTCGACGGACGACGACTCGGCCGACGGGCCCGAGACCAGCGTGTAGGCGCGCAGCACGGCCCCCGCCGGGACCTCAGCGGCGGGCGCCCAGTCGAGCGTGCCGTCCACCACGGCCGACGTCGTCAGGTCGCCGTCGGTCAGGTGCGGCAGCGCACCCTCGGCACCGCGCCAGGCGCCGTCGGCGCGCCGCCACGGCCGGTCGGAAGCCAACCCGGCACCGCCCTCAGCGGCACGAGCACCAGCCTCGTCGCCGTCCGCCGGCACGCCCCACCGGGTCGGGGTCTCCGACAGCGCGAACCGCAGGGTCGCTCCCCCGACGAGGTCACCGTTGTCGATCGACGGCGTCGTGACCGCCCGCGCCGCGGCCACGTCGACACCAGCCGCGCCGTCACCACCAGCCACGTCCAGCCCCGCCACGTACTGCCGCCCGGCCGCTCCCGGTGCCTCGATCACGAGGTCGCCGTCAGGCCGGTGCACCACCGCCCGCTCGAACAGCGGTGACGTGACCGCCCACCGCGGCGAGCCGATCTCCAGCGGGTACAGCCCGAGCGCGGCCAGCACGTACCAGGCCGACATCTCGCCGTTGTCCTCGTCGCCGTGGTAGCCCTGCCCGATGTCGTTGCCGGTCCACAGGCGCGTCAGGATCTCGCGCACGACCTCCTGGGTGCGGTCCGGCCGCCCGGCGACCGACCACGTCCAGGCGATGTGGTGCGACACCTGGTTCGACTGCCCGAGCTGGCCCAGGCGCACGTCACGCGCCTCGAACATCTCGTGGATCGCGGACCCGTAGCTCCCCGGCTTGTCCGCCCGCTCCGGCGCGGCGAAGAACCGCTCCAGCAGCCGCTCCAGGCCGGCACGGCCGCCGTGCAGGGCGGCCAGCCCCGCGCCGTCGTGCACGGGGTGGAACAGGAAGTTCCAGGCGTCGGACTCGGTGTAGTCGCCGCCCCACGCGTCCGGGTCGAACGGGGCCGGGTCGAGCTCGCCGTCCCGGGCGCGCCCCCGGAAGAACCCCGTGCCGGCGTCGAAGAGGTGCACGTAGCCGAGCGCGCTCTGCCGCAGGTAGGCGGCCTCGTCGCGCAGGGCACGGCGGCGTCCCTCCGGGGTCCCGGGCGCGTCCGCGAGCGCCTGCGCCATCCGCGCCAGCCCGGCGTCGTTGATGTAGCCCTCCAGGCTCCACGACACCGACTCCTCGACGTCGCGCGGCACCCAGCCGTGGGTGAGCGCGAACTCCTGGCCCTTGCGCCCCACACCGGACCGGGTAGGCAGCGCCGTGGCGTTGCGCAGCCCGGCGTCGTAGGTGGCCAGCGGATCGGGCAGGTCCACGCCGCGCAGGTACAGGTCGGCGAAGGCGACGTCGGACGACGTGCCCGTCATCAGGTCGGCGTACCCCGGCGACGACCAGCGGGCGACCCAGCCGCCCTCGCGGTACTGCTGCACGAACCCGTCGGCGAGCCGTGCCGCGACCTCCGGGTACAGCAGGGCGTACGCGGGCCAGCAGGTGCGGTAGGTGTCCCAGAACCCGTGGTTCACGAACATCTCGCCGGGCACCACCGGGGCGCCGTCGAGCACGGGCGAGGCGTGCACGGGCGCGCCGTCGGCCCCGACCTCCGTGTACGACGACGGGTACAGGTTGAGCCGGTACAGGTTCGAGTAGAGCGTGACCCGCTGCTCCTCGGCGGCGCCCTCGACGTCGAGCACGCCGAGCCGCTCCTCCCACTGCGCGCGGGCGGCGTCGGCGACCTCGTCGAAGGTGCCGGACACCTCGCGCTCCAGCGCGAGCCAGGCCAGCTCCTCGCTGATGTACGACGTCGCCACGCGCACCTCGACCGTGCGGCCCGCGTCGGCCCCGGCCGCCGCGTCCGCCCCGGCGTCCAGCGCGACCGTCGCGTACGTGGCGTGGTCCCGTCCGCGGGCGCGGCCCGTGCGCAGGACCGGCCGGGAGATCCGGCCCACGACGTACATGCGGCTGCGGCCCACCGACAGCGGGCTGCCGTGGTCGCTCCAGCCGGTGAGCGTGCCGTCGTCGTGGACGGTCACGGACACGGGCGCGCCGTCCGCGCCGGAGTCGCCCACGGCGTCGATCAGCAGGTGGCCCGTCGTGGCGCCGTCCGGGAACGTGAGGCGGAGCACGCCGCCGTGGTCGGACGCCGCGACGGCCACGCGCGCGCCGCCGTCCAGGCCGACGTCGTACCGGTGCGGGCGGGCGGTCTCGTCGTCGTGCGAGAAACCGATCGAGCGGGCGTCGAGTCCGGCGTCCGGCACGTCGTCGCCGGGTCCGGCGGGCACGAGGTGGAACGCAAGCTGGTCGCGGTCCCCCATCCACGGGCTCGGCTCGTGCGAGATGCCCACGCCCTGCAGGCGCGGCCGGTTGTCCGGGCCGTTGTGCGCGGCCCAGGAGTACAGCCAGCGCTCGGAGGCGGCGTCGGTCAGCGGGACCCACATCGTGAAGCCGTTCGGCACCGCGGCGGCGGGCACGTTGTTGCCCCGCGAGTAGGCGCCCGAGGAGTGCGTGCCGCGCCGCGTGTCCACGAGGTCCGTGCGGCCGGTGACCGTACGCGGGGCGCGTCGCCCCACCGACACCGTGTCGAACCACGCCTCGGTGCGCCCGCCGTCGGGCGCGGCGGTCACGGCGGCGGCCGCGCGCACGCGGCGGCCCGGGAGCGCCTGGGCCACGGGGCCCAGGTCCACGCGGACCAGGTTCCAGTGGTCGGGCACCAGGATCCGGGCCTCCCCCTGCCCGACGGCGGTCGCGGGCATCCCGTGCTGGTCCAGCAGGTCCCGCCCGGGGTCGGTGGCGGAGAGCCACGTGCCGTCGTCGAGCTGCAGGTCGAGCGCCACGTAGGTGGAGCGGTAGGTCAGCTTCTCGTCGAGCACGGGCAGCACGGCGTAGCGCAGCTCGGTGCCGGCCTCGACCGGCACGTCCAGCCCGTCGAGCAGCACGGTGCGGCCCTCGCCGTGGTGCCGCACGCGGGTGGCGTGCTCGCTGGTCAGGCCGGCGCCGGGGCGGCCGGCGGGGACGTGTGCGGGCCCGGTCATGCGCGGACCCATGACAGCGTTGTCGTCGCAGCGGGCGCGGCGACGTCGGAGTCGTAGACGATTGCAGTTGGCCTTTCGTCGCGGGCGAGGAGCGCCCTGGTTGCTGCCGCGGCCTCGTCCTGCGAGAAGTCCGTCGGCACCGTGGTGATGGTCAGGTGCGGTCTCACTGGTCGGCGAGCAGCTTGTTGCACTCGGCGACGGCGGCGTCGAGGGCCTCCGCCGACGTCTTGTCGCCCGTGATCGCCGCCGCGAGCTGCTGGTTGATGACGGTGGTCATCGCCTCGCTGATCTCGACCGGCTGCAGCACCCGCGCCGTGGTGAGGTTGCTGAACGCGATCGCCTTGGCGTCGCCCTGCGGCGTGCCGTCGCTCCGCGCGAGGTCCGGGTTCTCCTGCGAGGCCGCCGTGGACGGGAAGACGCCGGGCACCTCGGCCGAGAACGCCTCCTGGTTGACGGCGTTCGTGACGAACCGGGCCAGCGCCACCGCCGTCGGCAGGTTCGTGGACGTGTTCGAGACCGACAGGCCCTGGACGTACAGCGGGGTGGCGCCCATGTACGGCGAGGAGGTGATCTGGCCCTCCAGCGCCGGGTTGGTCTCCAGCACGCTGTTGATGAAGTTGCCGCCGCCCGTCGACCAGGCCACCTTGCCCTCGGCGAAGAGCTGGCTGTTGCCGAGGTAGGCGTCCGTGAGCACGTCGTCGGGCATGAGGCCCTCGGCGTAGGCGTCCCGGTAGACGTCGAGCAGCTCGGCCGCCTCGGGCGAGTTGAACGTGAGCTCGGTGCCGTCGTCGGACAGCACCGGGATGCCGGCCGCCGCGAAGTCGCCCACGCCGGGTTTGCGGCTCATGAGGTACCCGCCGGTCGCGTCGTGCATGATCCGCGCCTGCGCGACGAGCTCGTCGAGGCTGGTCGGCGGCGACGCCGCGTCGAGCCCCGCCTCCTGGAACATCGCGGTGTTCCAGTAGTTCAGGTCCGTGGTCAGGTACCACGGGAAGCCGAACGTGCCCTCGAGCCCCGCGTACCGGTAGGCGGCCAGCGCCCCGGGCACGTAGGTGTCCTCCAGGGTGTCGTCCACGGTCGTGAGGTCGGTGAGCAGGCCCTCGCGGGCCAGCGTGAGCGCGAAGTCGGGCGGCAGGTTCGTGACGTCGGGCAGCTCGCCCGCGGCGGCCTGCGCGAGCACCGTGTCCGAGTAGCCGTCACCGGGCTGGTCGAGCCACGTCACCTCGGTGCCCGGGTACTCCTGCTCGAAGTCGGCGATGACGCCCTCGACGTACTCGGTGAAGCGGGGCTTGAGCGACCAGGTCTGCAGCGTGACCTCGCCGGTCACGTCCTTCGCGCCGCCGTCCGGATCCGTGGCGCCCCCGCCGTCGAGGGTGCAGCCGCCCAGGGCGGCCACGACGGCCAGGGCCGTCCCCGCGGCCCCGATCCTCGTGATGGTCATGGACAGTTCCTTCCGGCAGAGGCTTCGTCGCGTCTGGGATCGATGTCGCCGTTCCCGGTCGGCTCGAGCGGTTTGGCGCGGACCAGTGCATCGTGCCCGAGCGTACGGGTGTCAAGGTGCCCCGGCGGACCGGGCCCGCAGCTCACCCGGGTGAACTGCGGGTCCGGCCACGCGGGCGCTACGCCAGGGCGAAGCGCAGCGTGCGCACCTCGAACGGGCTCAGCTCGACCGTCACGGTGCCGTCCGCCGTGACGTCGACCGCGCCGCCGTCGACGTCGTCCTCGAGGAGGCTGACGGTCCGGGCCCCGCTCACCGGCGCCGCCACCGTCACGGCGCCCGACGCGCGGCGGCCGTGCGCCTCGTAGACGCGCACCACGAGGTCGCCCGACCGGTCGTCGGCGAGCTTGACCGCCGACAGCGTCACGCCACCGGCCACGCCGACCAGCGGCTCGAAGCCGGCCGCCCCGCGCAGCTCACGCGGCCGCGCGCCGAACGTCGCGCCGGCCTCGGTCGCCACGGCGGTATCCGCGCCGACGACCAGGCCGTACCGGTGCGTCTGCAGGCCCTGGTCGGTCTCCGGGTCGGGGAACCGCGGCGCGCGCAGCAGCGACAGCCGCACGGTCGTCGTCACCTCCGGCACGCCCGGCGCGGGCGCCACGCCCTGCTCGGACACCTCGCGCGTCACGTCGTAGGCGTAGGACGAGTCGTTGACGAGCCCGACGCCGAAGCCCGGCTCCTCGGCCAGCAGCCACTTGTGCATCGACGTCTCGAACTTGGCGGCCTCCCAGCTCGTGTTGGTGTGCGTGACCCGCTTGTGGAAGCCGAACTGGGTCTCGGCCGCCACGTGCTCGGCCCGCACGTCGAGCGGGAAGGCGACCTTGAGGAACTTCTCGGTCTCGTGCCAGTCGGTCCGCAGGTCCACCTCGAGGGTGCGGCTGCCCGGCGCGAGCGTGATCACCTGGTCCAGGCTGGACGCCGAGAACTGCCGGTGCACCGTCACGACGGCCACGCCGTCCTCCACGGTGCCGGTCACCTTCTCGGCCTCGCGCAGGTCGGTCACCGAGTTGCGGTAGAACCGGTCCACGTCCCAGGCGTCCCACTTGTTCGGGAAGTCCTGGTGGAGCTGGAGCACGTTCGCCTCGCGGCCAGGCGCCACCGCCTCGCGGCCGGAGGCCAGGTCGACGGCGGACGTCACGTGGCCGGCGGCGTCCAGCGTGACCCGGACCTGCTCGTTGGCCAGCACGTACCCGCCGTCGGGCAGCTCCTCCAGGGTGCTCGGCGCCGCGGCCGGGGCGGACGCCGGGGCCACGCCGAGGGCCGGCACGCCCGCCTGCGCGAACACCGCGGGGTTGGCCCGCAGGGCCACCTCGCCGTCGCCGACCAGGGTCCGCAGGGAGCGCTCGATGATCGCCTGCGCGCCCTCCGTGATCGCCGCGTGCTGCGCCACGGCCTCGCGGTGCACCCAGGCGATGGACGTGCCCGGCAGGATGTCGTGGAACTGGAGCAGCAGGACCTGCTGCCACAGCGAGTCGAGCTCGTTGTAGGGGTAGTCCGCCCCGGTCCGGGCCGACGCCGTGGCCGCCCAGGCCTCGGCCTCGACCAGGAGCTGCTCGTTGCGGCGGTTGCCCTGCTTGGTCCGGTGCTGCGAGGTCAGCGTCGCCCGGTGCAGCTCCAGGTAGAGCTCGCCCACCCAGACAGCGCTGTCATCCGTCCCGGACGCGACCAGCTCCTCGCGGGCGCGCTCGAAGAACGCGTCCGGGTGCTCCCAGCGCACCTTCGCGCTGCCCTCGAGGCTCGCGAGCCGCTTGGCCCGGCCCGTCATCTCGCGGGTGGTGCCGCCACCGCCGTCGCCGTAGCCGACGGGCGCGATCGAGCCCGTGGCGCGCCGCGACTCGCGGAACTGGCGGGTCGCCTTGGCCAGCTCCTCGCCCGAGAGCTGCGAGTTGTAGGTGTCCATCGGCGGGAAGTGCGTCAGCACGCGCGAGCCGTCGATGCCCTCCCACCAGAACGTGTGGTGCGGGAAGACGTTGACCTGGTTCCAGGAGATCTTCTGCGTGAAGAACCAGTCGAACCCGGCGCGGCGCACGAGCTGCGGCAGGGCCGGCGAGTAACCGAACGAGTCCGGCAGCCACACGCCGTGCGACCGCTGCCCGAACTCCCGCTCGAAGAAGCGCTGCCCCTGCGAGAACTGGCGCACCAGCGCCTCGCCCGACGGCATCACCGTGTCGGACTCGACCCACATGCCGCCCAGCGGCAGGAACCGTCCGGAGGCGACGGCCTCCTTGACCCGGGTCCACACCTCGGGCCGGTGCTCCTTGACCCACGCGTACTGCTGCGCGGACGACATGCCGTACACGAAGTCGTCGGTGCGGCCGATGAGGTCGGCCATGGACGACGTCGTGCGCGCGACCTTGCGGATCGTCTCCCGCACGGGCCACAGCCAGGCCGAGTCGATGTGGGCGTGGCCGACGGCGGAGATCTCGTGGGCGCTGTGCTCGGCCGGGCTGGCCAGCACGTCCGCGAGCGCCGCCCGGGCCGCGGCGGCGGTCTCGGGGATGCGCTGCAGGTCGAGCACGTCGAGGGCGTCGTCGAGGGCCTGGAGCACGCGCATGCGACGCGGGCCGGTGGGCAGCTCGGCCTGCAGCTCGAGCAGCACCTCGACGTCGAGGGCGAGGTCGTGCACCTCGGACTCGAAGATCGCCAGGTCGATGCGCCGGGTCGTGTACAGGGGGTGCGGGGACGAGGTGGCGGTGTCGCCCTCCGTCGTCCGCTCGAAGACGTTGTGCCCCAGCAGCACGGGGTTGGACGCGGCCTCCAGGTAGAGCTCGACCCGCTCGCCGCCGGCCGCGGCGTCGGCCACGGGCACGTGCTGGTTGCGGGGGTTGATCGACTTCACCGGGCTGCCGTCCGGCGTGTAGACCAGCGCCTCGGCCTGGAACCCGGTCCGGTCGACGTCGAAGCCGAGGTCCACCACGGCCTCGACGGTGCGCCCGGCCCACTCGGCGGGCACGGTGCCCGTCAGCCGGAACCAGGTGGTGCCCCAGGCGGGGCCCCACGGGGTGCCCACCTCGTACGGCTGCATCGCGAGGGCCAGACCCTCGGCCGGCGGGATCGGCTCCCCCGGCAGGGCGTGCCACTCGACCTCGAGCGGGACCGACGTCTCGTGGACCGCGGGCCAGATCCGTTCGGTCAGCACCCGGTGCGCGCGCCCGGTGGTCAGTGTGATGTCGTCGTGCATCGAAAGGGCCTCCCCTGTTTCACCGTTGAACGCACGCAGGCTAACCCAGACTCGCGCCGTCGTTCGGAGGACGTTCGGCAGGCGTCGGGAGGGCGCCCGGTGGGCGTCCGCACCCCCGGGGGGATGAAAGGATGGTGCCCATGAGCACGAGCGACGAGACACCCACCGGCATCGAGGCCCCGGTGGGCCCTGACCAGGCCACGCGGGACATCGCGGAGGTCGCCGCGGTCGAGGTCATCACGACGGCCGCCGTCCACCTGATGAGCGCCGCGGCGGTCAAGTGCGGCCTGGCCGAGGGCGACGACGCCGAGGAGCTCAAGGACCTGGACGAGGCGCGCAAGCTGATCACGGCGCTGGCCGCGCTGGTGGTCGCGAGCGCTCCCGACATCGGCAACCAGCACGCCCGCTCGCTGCGCGACGGCCTGCGCAGCCTCCAGCTCGCGTTCCGGGAGGCGTCGGTGATCCCCGACGCGCCGGGCGAGGGGCCGGGCGAGAAGTACACGGGTTCCGTCGTCTGATGACCGAGGCTCCCGTCGTGGCGGCGCCTGAACCGGAGCGGGCGCCCCGGCGCCGTCGGGGTGGTTCTCGTGTGCTCGCCATCGTGCTGGTGGCGACGATCGCCGTCGGCGCCTACCTGTGGCTCACGACCGTCCGCTGGCAGCGCACGGCCACCGAGTGGGAGACCAAGGCGCACGGCTACGCCGACGAGGTCGCCTCGCTGCGGCTGCAGCTCGACGGCGCGAACGCCGAGCTGAAGGCCGCCCGGGACCAGCTCTCGACCGCGACGTCGCGCATCACGGACCTCGCGAACGAGAAGGCGCAGCTCGGTGACGAGAACGTCGCCTCGCAGCAGTACCTCGACTACCAGACGCAGGTCAGCGCGGCCGCCGCCACGGTGGCCTCGGCGCTGGGGCAGTGCGTGTCGGGCCAGGAGCAGCTCGTCGGCTACCTCAAGGAGGCCGACCAGTACGAGCCCGCGGACCTGGCCCGCTACGAGCGGGAGGTCAACGCGCTGTGCGCCGACGCGGAGGACGCCAACGAGGCCCTGCAGCGGGAGCTGCGCCAGTGAGGTGGAGCGCCCGTTCGCGCGCCGTCCTCGCGGGCCTCGTCCTGACCGGGACGCTGGGCGGCTGCGGGGTGCTGCCGCCCCTGCCGGACCCGGTGCCCGGCGACATCGTGCCGTCCACGCCGGTGGACCTGTCCCCCGCGGCCGGCGGCGACGCGCTGAGCCCGGACGGGTTCGACGCCGTCGAGCGGATGGCCGTCCGCATCCGCAACGTGGGCTGCGAGGAGCTGTCGACCGGTTCGGGCTTCGCGATCGACGAGCACACGCTGATCACCAACAAGCACGTGGTCGCGGACTCGAAGGACCTCGAGGTCAGCACCTACGACGGGCACGACATCACCGTCGGGGCCACCTCGACCGCCGGCCTCGCGGACCTCGCGGTGGTCCGCACGACCGACCCGCTGCCGTCGCACCCGGAGCTCGCTCAGGCCGACCCGGAGCGCGGCGACCCCGTCACCGTGGTGGGCTACCCCGCGGGCGGCGAGCTCACCGTCACGGAGGGCGAGGTCATGGGCACCACCCGGGACCCGCTGAACGCCAACCTGGGCGAGGTGCTCCTCACGGACGCCCCCGTCGAGCCCGGGTCGTCCGGGTCGGCCGCGCTGGACGACCAGGGCCGGGTGATCGGCGTCGTCTACGCCAAGACGGCGGACGACAACAGCCTGCTGGTGCCGCTGTCGACGCTCCAGGACATGCTGGCCGACGACACGGCGTTCACGCCGGCCAAGGGCTGCTGAGCGGAGGGCTCAGCGGGCCGCGCCGATGCGGAGCTCCAGGGAGTCCACGCGCGCGGAGATCACCTCGGACGCCGCCAGGCGGGCGTTGACCTGTCCCAGCACCGCGTCCAGCCCGGCCCGGTCCAGGCCCGGGTCCAGGGCGAGCACCACCGCGACCTCGGCCTTGCGGCCGGGCTCGGCGTGCACCCGCACCACGTGCTGCACGGGGGCAGCGGCGACCACCACCTCGGCCGCGACCTCGGGGTCGACGGCGAGCCCGTCCTCGTGCGGCACCAGGGCCGGCCGCCAGGGCTGCCCCTGTGCCAGCGCCCACACGGCCGGGCGCGGGACCAGCGCCGTCGCGGGCCCGGCGGGGTCCACGACGACCAGCGCCCAGTTCTCGTTCACCGCCGACAGGGCGGCGCGGGTCGCCTCGACCGGGACCGGCCGGGCGTCGGCGCGCCACGCCTGCATGGTCGCCACGGAGGTGAACACCGGCAGGGCGCGGCGGCCGTCCGGGGCCTCCAGGGCGACGACGCCGGAGGACGCCTCCTTGTCGACGGTCAGCCCGTCCGGGTTCTGCTCGACGGCGCCGGCCTCGGCCAGCACCGGCACGAGCACGCGGGTCTCGGCCAGCCGGGCGACGACGTCGCGCAGCGGGACCGTCCCGGTCGAGTGGCCCTCCAGCAGGCGGGTCAGCTCGGCGTCGGCCGAGCCGTCGTCGCCCGCGAACTGGCTGGACGGCTGGATGGACTTCACTCGGCGGCTCCCGGCCGCCCGGCGACGTCGAGCGCCTCGGGGAGCGTGAAGGCGCCCGCGTACAGGGCCTTGCCGACCACGGCGCCCTCGATGGTGCCCAGGGCGCGCAGCGCCCGCAGGTCGTCGAGCGAGGAGATGCCGCCCGAGGCGACGACGTGCGCGGAGGTGCGCGCGGCGACGTCGGACAGCAGGTCGACGTTGGGGCCGCGCAGCGTGCCGTCCTTGGTCACGTCGGTGACCACGTAGCGGGCGCAGCCGGCCTCGTCGAGGCGGCCGAGGACCTCCCAGAGGTCGCCGCCCTCCTTGGTCCAGCCGCGCGCGGCGAGCGTGGTGCCCCGCACGTCGAGGCCGACGGCGACGCGGTCGCCGTGCTCGGCGATGACCTTGGCCGTCCAGGCCGGGTCCTCCAGGGCGGCGGTGCCGAGGTTGACGCGGCGGGCGCCGGTGGCCAGGGCGCGCTCCAGCGACTCGTCGTCGCGGATGCCGCCCGACAGCTCGACCTGCACGTCCAGCTCACCGACCACGCGCGCGAGCAGCTCGGCGTTGGACCCACGCCCGAAGGCCGCGTCGAGGTCCACGAGGTGCACCCACTCGGCGCCGCCGGACTGCCAGTCCAGCGCGGCGGTCAGCGGGTCCCCGTACGAGGTCTCCGAGCCGGCCTCCCCCTGGACGAGGCGGACGGCCTGGCCGTCGGCCACGTCGACGGCGGGCAGCAGCACGAGTCGGTCGGTCATGTCTCTCCAAGTCTGAGTTTCTGTCTGCGTCGAGTGCTGGACATTCGCCCTTCCGGGACGCCCTGGAGGGCGAACATCCAGCACTCAACGGTCAAGCGAGGGTGGTGAGCCAGTTCTCCAGGAGCTGGGCTCCCGCGTCGCCGGACTTCTCGGGGTGGAACTGGGTCGCCGCCAGCGGGCCGTCCTCGACCGCCGCGACGAACCGGCCGCCGTGGTCCGCCCAGGTGACCTTCGGCGGCGAGAAGACGCCCACCGCGTTCTCGTCGTGACCCTTGGTGAACGTCTGGGCGGCGTACGAGTGCACGAAGTAGAAGCGCTCGTCGGCGATCCCGGCGAAGAGGGCCGAGCCCCCCGGCGCCTCGACCGGCGACCAGCCCATGTGGGGCACCACGTCGGCGTGCAGCCGCTCGACGACGCCGGGCCACTCGCCGATGCCGTCGGTGCGCTCGCCGTGCTCCACCCCGGCGTCGAACATGACCTGCATGCCCACGCAGATGCCCAGGACGGGGCGGTTGCCGGCCAGCCGCCGGCCCACGACCTCGTGGCCGCGCACCGCCGTGAGGCCGGCCATGCACGCGGCGAACGCGCCGACGCCGGGCACGACCAGGCCGTCCGCGTCCTGCGCGAGGGCCCGGTCGGCGGTGAGCGTCACGTCGGCGCCCACCCGCTCCAGGGCCCGGACGGCGGACCGGACGTTGCCGAAGCCGTAGTCGAGGACGACGACGCGCGCGCCCACGGTCAGACCCCGTCCTTGCTGTCCGGGCCCGTCTCGCCCTTGCCCATGCTCTTGCGGGCCTTGCGCGCGGCGGAGGTCAGCATCCGCATCGCCTTGAACTTGCTGATCGAGTCCGAGCCGACCACGCCGTCGACGTCGGCCACCGCCGTGGCGCCGGTCAGCAGGTCGACGACGTTCTCGGGCGCGCCGCCCAGCACGAGGCCCGGCGCGAGCTCGTCGCCGCGGACGCCGTCGGCGAACCGCACGGCCGTCATCTGCTCGCCGGTGCGCGTGACCAGGACGAGCGGGACGCCCCGCACGAGCTGGGAGATCGCCGCGGCGGCCCGCTCGGGCGCGTCGCCCGACCGGTCGCGCAGGACGCCGACCGCGCCGACCGGGGTCGGCACCGCGTCCAGGTCGAGCTGGGCCAGGGAGCTGGCCGCCGCCAGCGGCTCGGCGCCGGCGATCTGGGTGATGATCGCGGCGAACTCGGGCTCGCCGGTGCCGGTCAGGGAGGACAGGTCGTCGGGGATCTCGAGGTTCTCAAGGTCGAAGTCGGGCAGGTCGTCGCCGGCCGGCGTGCTGCTGTCGGACCCGTCGTTCGCGGGCCTGGGGCTGTCGGACATGGCTGCTAGAGCGCACCCTTCGTGGACGGGATGCCGTCGACCCGGGGGTCGACGGCCACGGCGGCGCGCAGCGCACGCGCCAGCGCCTTGAACTGAGCTTCGACGATGTGGTGGGGGTCGCGTCCGGACAGCACCCGCACGTGCAGGCAGATGCCCGCGTGGTGCGCGATGGACTCCAGCACGTGCCGCGTCAGCGACCCCGTGAAGTGACCGCCGATGAGGTGGTACTCCTGGCCCGCGGGCTCGCCCTCGTGGACCAGGTACGGCCGGCCCGACACGTCCACGACCGCCTGGGCGAGCGCCTCGTCGAGCGGCACGAGCGCGTCGCCGAACCGGGATATGCCGGCCTTGTCGCCGAGGGCCAGGCGCAGCGCCTCGCCGATGCTGATCGCGACGTCCTCGACCGTGTGGTGGGCGTCGATGTGGGTGTCGCCGGTCGCCTGCACGGTGAGGTCGATCAGCGAGTGCTTGCCGAGCGCCGTGAGCATGTGGTCGTAGAACGGCACGCTCGTGCTGATCTCGGTACGCCCGGTGCCGTCGAGGTCGAGCTCGACCAGCACCTTCGACTCGGACGTGGCGCGTTCCACGCGGGCTGTCCTGCTCATGCCTGTTCCTCCCCCTGCTCCCGCAGTACCTCGGTGAGCGCCGCGCGGAACGCGGCCATCTCGGCGGACGTGCCGATCGACACCCGCAGCCAGCCGTCCGGGCCGGTCTCGCGGATCAGGACCCCGCGGTCCAGCAGACCCTGCCACACGGCGTGCCGGTCGCCGAACGTACCGAACAGCACGAAGTTGGCGTCGGTGTCCGCGACGTCGAACGGGAGGCCGTCGGGGAGCCTCTGCTCGCGCAGCCAGGCGACCGTGGCGTCCCGCTCGGCGCGCAGCGTGGCGACCTGCGCCATCAGCGACTCGCGGTGGCGCAGCGCGGCCCCTGCCGCGGCCTGCGTGATGGCGCTCAGGTGGTACGGGAGGCGCACGATCCGCAGGGCGTTCACGAAGTCGGGCGACGCGACCAGGTAGCCGAGCCGCGCACCGGCCGCGGCGAACGCCTTGGACATCGTGCGCGAGACGGCCAGGTTCGGGTACCGCTCCAGCAGCGCGACCGCCGACGGCGTGCCGGGGCGCCGGAACTCCGCGTACGCCTCGTCGACCACGACGACCGGGCGGGCGCCGTCCAGGTCGACGCCGAGCGCCGCCTCGCAGACCGCCTCGATGGTTGCGGTGGGCAGCGCCGTGCCGGTCGGGTTGTTCGGGCTGGCCAGCAGTATCACCGAGGGGCGGACCTCGCGGATCGTCGCGGCGGCGTGCGCCGGGTCGAGCGTGAAGTCGTCCTCGCGGCGGCCGACCACCCAGGTGGTGTGCGTGTCCCGCGCGTACTCCGGGTACATCGAGTACGTGGGCGCGAACGACAGCGCGGTGCGGCCCGGGCCGCCGAAGGCCTGCAGCACGTGCAGCATGACCTCGTTGGACCCGTTCGCCGCCCAGACGTCGCAGTGGTCGAGGCGCACCCCCGTCTCCAGGGTGAGGTAGTCCGCCAGGTCCTGGCGCAGGACCGCGGCGTCCCGGTCCGGGTAGCGGTTCATGCCGCGGGCGGCGCGAGCCACGTCCTCGGCGATGGTCGCGACCACGTCCTCGCTGGGCGGGTACGGGTTCTCGTTGACGTTCAGCAGCACCGGGACGTCGAGCTGCGGCGCGCCGTACGGCTCCTCGTCCGCCAGCTCGGGGCGCAGCGGCAGCCGCACCGAGGACGCCGTGGCGCTGCCCCCCGCGCCCTGCTGGTCGACGGTGTTGGTCATCACCGCACCAGTCTACGAACCGCGCGACGCGGACCCGGCACCCGTCCGCCCACCGGGCGGGTGGCGATGGTCACCCGCCCCGGAGGAACGGCTGCCGCCACCCGCCCCGGAGGGACGACGTCCGTCATCGCACGCCCAGCACGAACGGGTACACCGCCGCCGCGCCGGCCTGGCGCAGCAGGCGGGACGCGACCGTGAGGGTCCAGCCCGAGTCGGTGTAGTCGTCCACGAGCAGCACGGACCGGCCCGGCAGACCCCGCAGCGCGCCCTCGCCGAGCTGGAGCTGCAGGCGCCGGGCCACACCGGCGAGCCGCATCGCGGAGTTCACGTCGTGCCGGCCGGGCTCCTCCTGCCCCGCGACCGGGCCGACCGCACCGATCATCGGCACACCCAGGTACTTGGCCAGCCCGGTGGCCAGGTGGAAGGAGAGCTGAGGCCGGCGGACCGAGCGGACCGCCACGACGGCCTCGATCACGAGCGGACCGGGCTCGGCCCCGCCCGGGACGTCGCCGCCGTCGGCCTCGCCCGCCGCCTCGCCGTTCTCCACCGGCCGCAGCGCGGGCCACTCGTCCAGCACCCGGGCGGCGGCGCGGCGCAGCGGCACGGGCAGCTCGCCGTCGGTCGCGTTGGGGGCGAGCAGGTCGCGCAGCGGACCGGACCAGCCGAGGCCGTCGAGCCGGGCGACGGCCCGGCCCGGCTCGGCCAGCTCGGCGGGCGCGATCTTGCCCTTGAGGTCCAGGCCGATCGAGGCCAGGCCCGTGGGCCACATCTTGCGGGGCTCGACCTCCATGCCCGGACGGTCCATCTCGGCCCGCGCGGCGGCGACGGCCTCGGCGTCGGGTGCCTCGGGCAGCGCCATGGTGCCGCAGCGGTCGCAGCGGCCGCACTCCCAGCCCGGCGTCAGGTCGGGGTCGTCGAGCTGGGCGCGCAGGTAGGCCATGCGGCAGCCCGGGGTGTTCACGTAGTCGACCATCGCCTGCTGCTCGGCGGCTCGGGTCGCCGCGACGCGCGCGTACCGCTCGGCGTCGTACGACCAGGGTTGCCCGGTGGCCTCCCAGCCGCCGCGCACCCGCCGGACGGCGCCGTCGACGTCGAGCACCTTGAGCATGGTCTCCAGGCGGGAGCGGCGCAGGTCCACCTGCGTCTCCAGCACGGCCGTGGACATGGTGCCGCCGCCCGCCAGGGCGTCGAGCGTGGCCCGCACCTGCCCCTCGGCGGGGAACGCCTGCTCGCCGAACCACTCCCAGATCGCCTTGTCCTCGGTGCCGGGCAGCAGCACCACCAGCGCCTGGTCGACGCCGCGGCCCGCGCGGCCCACCTGCTGGTAGTACGCGATGGGCGACGACGGCGCACCCAGGTGTACCACGAACGCCAGGTCCGGCTTGTCGAAGCCCATGCCCAGCGCGGACGTCGCGACCAGCGCCTTGACGTCGTCGTTCTTGAGGTCGGCCTCGAGCTGCTCACGCTGCGCCGGCTCGGTGCGGCCCGTATACGCGGCCACCGCCAGGCCGTAGCCGCGCAGCTGCTCGGCCACCTGCTCCGCGGCCGAGACCGTGAGGCAGTAGACGATGCCGGACCCCTCGATGTCCTGGAGCGCCTCGGCCAGCCAGGCCACCCGGGTGGGCTGGTCGCCGAGCTCCAGCACCGCCAGGTGCAGCGACTCCCGGTCGAGCCCGCCCCGGAGCACCAGCACGTCCTCACCGGCCGCCGCCTCGCCGTGCACGGCGAGCTGCTCGGCCACGTCGGCCGTGACTCGCTCGTTCGCGGTCGCCGTGGTGGCCAGCACCGGGATGCCCGCCGGCAGGTCGGCCAGGAGCGTGCGGATCCGGCGGTAGTCGGGGCGGAAGTCGTGGCCCCAGTCCGAGATGCAGTGCGCCTCGTCGATGACCACCAGGCCGGCGTCGGCCGCCAGGCGCGGCAGCACCTCGTCGCGGAAGCCGGGGTTGTTCAGGCGCTCGGGCGAGCACAGCAGCACGTCGACCTCGCCGCGCGCGATCGACGCGTGCACCTCGTCCCACTCGGTCATGTTGGCCGAGTTGATCGTCACGGCCCGGATGCCCGCGCGCGAGGCGGCGGCGATCTGGTCCCGCATGAGCGCCAGCAGCGGCGAGACGATCACGGTGGGGCCGGCGCCCCGGGCCCGCAGCAGGCGGGTCGCCACGAAGTACACGGCCGACTTGCCCCACCCGGTGCGCTGCACCACGAGCGCTCGCCGGTGGAACGCCGCGAGCGCCTCGATCGCCGTCCACTGGTCGTCGCGCAGCCGCGCGTCGTCCCGCCCGACCAGCTCCCGCAGCGCGGCCTCGGCCTCCTCGCGCAGCGAGGCGCCGGGTGACGCGGCCGGTACCGGGCGGGCGGGCGGTGCGGCCTCCGCAGGTTCTGCCTCGTCCTCGACCGGTGCCCCCGCGCCGGCCTCCGGCGCGTCCGCCTCCGGCTCGGCAGGCGGCCACCTGCGGACCGGTGCCGCGGCCGCGACGCCACCCTCGGGCAGCAGGCCGCGCAGCATCTGCAGCTTCGCCGCCTGCGCCTCCGGGGTGTTGCGTGCCGACGGCGGCAGCGCCGGGTCACCGACGTCGGTCAGGAGGGCGTCGTCGGGCGGCTCCTCCATGGCGAAGGGGAGGTCTGCGAAGGGGTCCTTGGTCACGTCATCGATCCTAGGAGCAGCCACCGACACCGCGAGCCGGTTATCCACAGCCGACGCGCTTGGCACACTGTTCTCCGGCGATTCCCTACGCCGTCTCGGCGCGCGCTGCCGCGGCGTCGTCAGGTACGACCGCCTCCCCGGACGACGCGGCCAGCGACGCGAGCAGCGCCAGCCGCTCCCCGCTCGGCGAGTCCGGGGCGGCGTGCAGCAGCACGACCATCTGCCGGTCGGTGCCCATGATGGCGAGCTTCTCCATGTCGAGCTCCAGCTCGCCGACCTGCGGGTGCAGCATGCGGGTCTCGTGCGGCGTCCCGAGGTTCACGTCGTGGCGCGCCCACAGGGTGCGGAACCGCTCCGAGGCGAGCGAGAGCTCCCCCACGAGCCGTTCGACCCGCTCGTCGTCGGTGTCCGTGCCGATCGCCTCGCGGAACCGGGCGACGATCTTCGGCGCCACGTCGGGCCAGTCCGGGTGCATCGCCTGCTCGGCGGGGTCGAGGAACAGGTCCCGGAGCCGGTTGTGCCCCACCCGCAGGGTCGGAGAGAGCGCCTGCGCCAGCTCGTTCACCGCGAGCACGTCGAAGTAACGCCCCTCGACGTACCCCGGGATGCCCACCCGGTCCAGGAGCCGCAGCGTCCCGGCGGGCACCACCTCGCGGCGCGGCCGACGGCGCCGCCTCCGCGGCGTGGGCGCCGCCAGGTCGAGCAGGTGCCGCGTGGCCGGCTCGTCCAGGAGCAGCACGCGGGCCAGCGACTCCAGCACCTGCGCCGACGGGTTGCGGTCGCGGCCCTGCTCCAGCCGCAGGTAGTAGTCGGCGCTGATGCCCGCGAGCAGCGCCACCTCCTCGCGGCGCAGGCCCGCCACGCGCCGCACGCCGCCGTCCGGCAGCCCGACGTCGGCGGGCCGCACCAGCTCGCGCCGCGCCCGCAGGTACTCGCTCAGCTGGGTCTCCCTGGTCATGCCCACCACGGTAGGCCGGGCGCCGCGCGCGTGCCTGGTCCCCGTACTCCCAGGATCGCCCGGGCACTGCCTGTCCGCGCCGGGCCGCCGCACCGTGGAGCCATGACCACACAGACGATCCCCGGCGGCACCTTCACGCTCGCCGACCACCTGACCCTCAACCGCGTCGGCTACGGCGCCATGCAGCTCGCCGGCCCCGGGGTCTTCGGCCCGCCCGCCGACCGCGCGGCGGCCGTCGCCGTCCTGCGCGAGGCCGTCGCGCTCGGCGTCAACCACATCGACACCGCCGACTTCTACGGCCCGTACGTGACCAACGAGATCATCCGCGAGGCCCTGCACCCCTACCCCGCCGACGTGCACGTGGTCACCAAGGTGGGCGCGGTGCGCGACGCCGAGGGGCACTGGGTGCTCAGCCGCGAGCCGGACCAGCTCCGGCGGCAGGTCGAGCAGAACCTCGAGCACCTCGGCCTGGACCGCCTCGACGTGGTGAACCTGCGCGTCGGCGGGCTGGAGTCCCCGGAGCCGGGCTCGCTCGCGCCCCAGTTCACCGAGCTGGCGAGGATGCGCGACGAGGGCCTGATCAGCCACCTGGGCGTCAGCACCGTCACGGCGGAACAGGTCGCCGAGGCGCAGACGATCGCGCCGGTCGTGGGCGTACAGAACATGTACAACATCGCCAACCGCTCCGACGACGCGCTGATCGACTCGCTGGCCGCGCAGGGCATCGCCTACGTGCCGTACTTCCCGCTCGGCGGCTTCTCGCCGCTGCAGTCGGCGGAGCTGAACGCCGTGGCGGCCCGGCTGGGCAGCACCCCGGCCGCCGTCGCGCAGGCCTGGCTGCTGCAACGCTCGCCGAATATCCTGCTGATCCCCGGGACGTCCTCGGTGGCCCACCTGCGCGAGAACGTCGCGGCGGCCGGGCTCACCCTGCCCGACGACGAGATCGCCGTGCTGGACGCGATCGGCGTCTGACACCCGCGCGGCGCCCGGACGGCACACGACCGGCACGCGACCGGTACACGAACGGCGCCGGGCGGGCGGACCCGAGGTCCGCCCGCCCGGCGCCGTCGTCCCTACCGGCCCTGCAGGGCCTTGACGTTGTCGGCGAAGGTCCAGCCGCGCGACCCGTCCCAGTTGATGGACCAGGTCATGAGGCCCTTCAGCGCCCCGTTGTACGAGCCGTACGCCTGCGAGACCAGGGACGGCGCCATGTAGCCGCCGCCCGCGCCCTGCTGGGCGGGCAGGCCGGGTACCTGCTTCTCGTACGGCACGCGGATGGTGGTGCCCTGGATGACGAGGCCGTCGTCGAGGCAGTCCGTCTGCGCCTGGAAGCCGGCCACCGTCCCTGCCGCGTACGAGTTGCCGGAGCAGTCGTACATCGAGCCGTTGTAGTACTGCATGTTGAGCCACCAGAGGCGTCCGTTGTCGGCGTACTTCTTGATGATCGGCAGGTACGAGCCCCAGATCGAGCCGTAGGTGACGCTGCCGCCGGTCACGTACGCGGTCTCGGGCGCCATCGTCAGGCCGAAGCCGGCCGGCATCCCGGCGAGCACGCCGTCGATGATCCGGATCAGGTTGGCCTGCGACGTCGAGAGCTGGGTGATGGAGCCGCTGCCCGTCAGGCCCGTCTCGATGTCGATGTCGATGCCGTCGAAGTTGTACTCCCGCAGGATCGGCACGATCGTGGCGACGAACCGGTCCGCCACGGCCTGGGAGGACAGGTCGATCCCGGCGGTGGCGCCGCCGATCGACATCAGGATGGTCAGGCCGGCCTCCTTGGCGGCGCACATCTCCTCGGGGCTGGGCACCTGGACGCCGGAGTCCATGCCGTCCTCCCACAGCACCGTTCCGTCGGAGCGGATCACCGGGAACGCGAGCGTGGCCACGTTGTAGCCGTGCTGCGTGATGCGCGAGTCGGTGATCGGGATCCAGCCGAGGCCGGGGTGCACGCCGTTGCTCGCGCCGTCCCAGTTCTCCCAGTAGCCCTGCAGCACCTTGCCCGACGGGCGCGGGCGCTGGCTGCAGTCCGTCGGCGTCGGCTCGGGGTCCGGGGTCGGGTCCGTGGGGTCGGGCGTCGGGTCGGTCGGGTCGGGGTCGGGCTGCGTGGCGCACGCGCCGTCGTCCGACCAGAGGCTGGGCGTGGTGTCCGGGGTCCAGCCCGCGCCCACGTGCGCCGTGTGCGCCACGAGCGCCGTGTAGGCCCGGCCGCGGTGCGTCACGTGCGCGCCGAGAGCGTAGGAGCTGCCCTCCGCCCAGGCGGACGCCGCGCAGTCGGCGACCGCGGCCTGGGCCACCGGCCCGGCCTGCGCGACGACGACCGGTATGGCGAGTCCGGTGACCAGCAGGGCGGTGACTCCCGCCGCCAGGAACGATGTACGCCGTCTCATGGCACTCCTCAGGACCGTGGTGTGTCGCCGTGGCATTTGTCAGGAACGCTAGCCAAATGCCGGACCTCCGGGAATACGGGGAACCCACACCCCGACCACACGGCGACGCCGGGCACTCACCCGCCCCGACCTAGACTCACGGCGTGATCCGACTCAACCCCGAGCAGCTCGTCTTCGTCACCGAGCGCCACCTCGCGACCCTCACCACCCTGCGCCCCGACGGGACGCCGCACGTGGTCCCGGTGGCCTTCACGTGGGACGCCGACGCCGGGGTCGCGCGCATCACCACCAACCGCGCGTCCTTCAAGGCGCGCCACTCCGCCCCGGGGCCCGACGGCGGGGAGCCCCGCGCCGCCCTGTGCCAGGTCTCCGGCGGCCGGTGGATCACGCTGGAGGGCACCATCGCCGTCAGCGAGGACGAGGCCGAGATCGCCGACGCCGTCGCCCGGTACGCGCGCCGCTACCGCGAGCTGGGACCGAACCCGGAGCGGGTCGTGCTGCGCGTGACGGTCGACAAGGTGATGGCGTCGACGTACATGGCGTCCTGACGCTCAGCCGACCTGCGCGGCCTCCTCGCCGGCAGGCATGAGCACGCTCACCACGTCGCCGCGCACGAGCTGGCGGCCGCGGCGCGTCTCGACCTCGCCGTTGACCCGCACCTCGCCGTCGGCGATCAGGTCGCGGGCCTGGGCGCCGTCCTCGGCGAGGTCGGCGAGCTTGAGGAACTGGCCCAGCCGGATGACGTCGTCGCGGATCGGGACCTCGGGTACTGCGGACTCAGAGTTGGACACGACAGCATTGTCTCCCGCCCGCCGCCATAGACTGGCCGGGTGATCCAACGTATCGACCTCCGCGGCCGGTCCCTGGGCCGCCGCGCCCTCCTCGATGTCCTGCCCCGTGCCGAGGTCGGGGTCGACGAGGCCGTCCAGGTGGTCGAGCCGCTGCTGCGCCAGGTCCGCGAGGGCGGCGCGGCCGCCCTGCGCGAGATCGCGCTGCGGCTTGACGGGATCGCGCCCGAGCACCTGCGGGTCCCCGCGTCCGCGCTGAGCGACGCGCTCGACAGCCTCACGCCGCTGGTCCGGTCCGGCCTGGAGGAGGCCATCCGCCGCGTGCGCCGGGTGCACGCGGAGCAGCTCCCGGCCAACCACGTCACCGAGCTCGCGCCGGGCGCCGTCGTGCGGCAGCGCTGGATCCCCGTGCGGCGGGTCGGCCTGTACGCGCCGGGCGGCCTGGCCGTATACCCGTCGTCGGTGGTGATGAACGTCGTCGCCGCGCAGGAGGCGGGCGTGCCGGGCCTGGCCGTGGCCTCCCCGCCGCAGAAGGACAACGGCGGCCTGCCCCACCCAACCATCCTCGCGGCCTGCGCCCTGCTCGGCGTCGACGAGGTCTACGCCGTGGGCGGCGCGCAGGCGGTCGCGATGTTCGCGTACGGCGCCACGGGCAGCACGGAGCAGGACGGCGAGACCCTGTGCGAGCCCGTGGACGTCATCACCGGCCCCGGCAACGTGTACGTCGCGGCGGCCAAGCGGCTGGTGCGCGGCATCGTCGGGATCGATGCCGAGGCCGGGCCCACGGAGATCGCCGTCCTCGCCGACGGCACCGCCGACGCCGGGCACGTGGCCCTCGACCTCATCAGCCAGGCCGAGCACGACCCGATGGCCGCGTCCGTGCTGGTCACCGACTCCGTGGAGCTCGCCTCCGCGGTCGAGGCGCGGGTCCTGGACCTCGCGTCGGCCACGAAGCACGCCACGCGGGTGGCGCGCGCCCTGGACGGCCCCCAGTCCGCGATCGTCCTGGTGGACGACGTCGACGCGGGGCTCGCCGTGGTGAACGCGTACGGCGCGGAGCACCTGGAGATCCAGACGGCCGACGCCGCCGCCGTGGCCGCGCGGGTGCACAGCGCCGGCGCGATCTTCGTGGGGCCCTGGTCGCCGGTGTCGCTGGGCGACTACATGGCCGGGTCCAACCACGTGCTGCCGACGGGCGGCACCGCGCACTTCGCGAGCGGCCTGGGCGTGCACAGCTTCCTCAAGTCGGTGCAGCAGGTCGAGTACACGCGCGACGCGCTCGAGGAGCTCGCCGACCGCATCGTGGCCGTGGCCAACGACGAGGACCTGCCCGCGCACGGCGAGGCCGTGCGCGGACGGTTCCACTAGCTCGTCGACTCAGGCCTCCGGGCGCGGCGCGCGCAGGTGCGTGCGCTGCGCCAGCTCGGACTCGGCCACCAGCTCCAGCATCGGCTTGCCCGGGGCGCACATCATGGTCACCACGAACTCGGTCCGGGCGTCGTCCAGGGCGTTGCCGTCCTGGTAGTGGATGACGTCGCCGCCCGGCTCCCAGAACGTCCCGCCGGCCTCGACGACCCGCTCGGACTCGCCCTCCAGCTCGAACCGGACCGCCCCCTGGATGACGTACCCGAAGGCAGGCCCGGAGTGCCGGTGCGGCGGGGTGCCCGGGTCGCCCGGCTCCCACTGGACGTGCACGGTCATCGCCGAGGCGCCCTCGGGGATCGTGATCGGTGACGCGTCCTGCAGCATGGTGGCCGCCGTCATCCAGCTCGCCACCGGGCCGGCGTGCTCGCCGGCCTGGTGCAGGTGCTCCGCGTGGTTCTCAGTCATGGTGCTGCGCCTTTCGTCGTGTTCGTCTCGACGTCTCGACCGCACACCCTCCTGATCTGTGACTGGGTGAATCCTGTACAGAAGCATTGACATGGCACCGGGCGGTAAGCGAGGAATGTCGCACACCTGCACGTTGCTCGTTCCATCGCTGCCGTACCGAGGGAGCCGTCATGTCATACAGGTCCAGAACGCCCCTGCTCGCCGTGGCCGCGGTCACGGCACTAGCGGCGGCGTTCACGCCCGCGGCCGCGGCCGTGCTACCCGCGGCGCCGCCGGCCGCCGACAAGGTCGATCCCCGCGACCGCCTCGCCGAGGACCTGGTGCCGGCGGAGACCACCCCGCAGGCCGGGGTCGAGCGGGACGCCGGGATCCAGAAGTTCGCGCTCGGCCGCGGCAAGGCGGAGCGTACCTACCTCATCCGCCTGTCCGACGCCGCCGTGCCCACCTACACGGGTGGCGTCGAGGGCCTGGCCTCCACGGCGCCCCGCGCGGGCCGGACGCTCGACCCGTCGACCACCCGCGTCCGCGAGTACACGGAGTTCCTCGAGGCGGAGCAGGACGACTTCGTCACCCGCATGGAGCGGAAGGTCGGGCACGACGTCGAGGTGCCCTTCACGTACCAGTTCGCCGCCAACGGCCTGTCCGCCGTGCTGACCCCGGCCGAGGCGCGGAAGATCGCGCAGGACCCCGCCGTCGCGCACATCGCGCTCGACAAGGAGCACGAGCTGCACACGGACGCGGGTCCGGCCTGGAGCAACGCCGACGCGCTGTGGAACGCCGTCGAGGAGCTCGACCTGCCGGAGAACTACAAGGGCGAGGGGGTCGTGATCGGCACCATCGACACCGGCATCCACCCGTCCAGCCCCTCGTTCGCCGAGACCGGCGACGACGGCTACACGCACACCAACCCGCTCGGCGCGGGCAACTACCTGGGCGTCTGCGACCCGGCGAACACCGACCAATACGACCCCGACTTCCCCTGCAACGGCAAGCTCATCGGCGCCTACGGGTTCCTGAGCGCCGCCGACCGCAGCGCGCTGGACGAGGACGGCCACGGTTCGCACACGGCCTCCACCTCGGGCGGCAACGTGGTCGACGACGTGACACCGACGGCGCCGGAGGGCACGAACCCGCCGACGTTCGACGTCTCGGGCGTGGCCCCGCACGCCAACGTCATCAGCTACCGCGGCTGCTGCACGACCGCGGGCCTGACGGCCTCGATCGACCAGGCCATCGCCGACGGCGTCGACGTCATCAACTACTCGATCGGCTCCTCGTCGCCGTCGGACCTGTGGAACGACTTCGACGCGCTCGGCTTCCTCAACGCGCGCGCCGCGGGCATCTTCGTGGCCACCTCCAACGGCAACGACGGCCCCGGGTTCGCCACGACGGGCTCCCCCGCCGACGCGCCCTGGCTCACGTCGGTGGGCGCCTCGACGCACAACCGGCACATGCTCAACGCCCTG
Organism: Promicromonospora sp. NPDC050262; assembly: GCF_040655935.1. Taxonomy (NCBI): domain Bacteria; kingdom Bacillati; phylum Actinomycetota; class Actinomycetes; order Micrococcales; family Promicromonosporaceae; genus Promicromonospora; species Promicromonospora sp. NPDC050262. The sequence continues at coordinate 113,660 of NZ_JBFAKX010000013.1, forward strand.
GAGAACCTGACCAGCAGCGCGGGTGACCTGCCGGACCTCACCGGCAAGTCCCTGACGGGTCCGCTCCCCGCGACCGGGATCATCGACGCGGCCTCCGTGGGCGACCCGCAGTGCACCACGACCACGGGCCACGAGGCGGACTACGCCGACAAGATCGTGGTCTGCGCCCGTGGCGGCAACGGCCGCGTGGAGAAGTCCGCCAACGTGGCGGCGCAGGGTGCCACCGGCTTCGTGCTGACGAACGACGAGGTCAACGGCGCCTCGCTGCTCGGTGACGCGTTCGCCGTCCCGGGTGTCGCCATCAGCTACGCCGACGGCGAGACCCTGCGGGCCTGGCTGGCGGAGGGCTCGGACCACACCGGGACGATCGCGGGCACCACGTTCATCACGGACGACGCGCTGGGCGACACCATGTCCAGCTTCTCGTCGCGCGGCCCCAACCGGGCCGTCGACACGATCGTCCCGTCCATCACCGCCCCCGGCGTCGACATCCTCGCCGCGTACGGTGTGGCCGACGGCGCGTACGACCACGTCGAGTACGGCATCATCTCGGGCACCTCGATGTCGAGCCCGCACGTGGCCGGCGCGGGCGCCCTGCTCACGCAGGCGCGTCCGGAGTGGACCCCGGCCCAGCAGCAGTCGGCGCTCATGACCACGGCGCGCACCACCGTCAAGGACTTCGACGGCTCGCCCGCCACTCCGTACGAGCAGGGCAGCGGCCACATGGACATCGGGGCCGCCGTCGAGGCGGGCCTGCTGTTCGACGAGACCGGCGCGAACTACGTGGCCGCGAACCCGGAGGAGGGTGGCGACCCGAGCACGCTCAACCTGCCGTCCTTCGCCGACACCCAGTGCCTCGCCACCTGCTCCTGGGAGCGGACGGCGGTCGCGCCGCCCTCGGCCCCGGCAGACGTCACCTGGACGGCGTCGGTCGAGTCCGACGACGCCCTGACCCTGTCGGTGGACCTGTCGGCGGACACCGTGTCCCCTGGTGACTCGCTCGGCATCTCGGTCACCGCGGACGTCGACGGCGCCCCCGACGGCGAGACGCTGTTCGGCCGCATCACGCTCACCCCGAGCAACGACGACGTCCCCGCGGTGACCCTCCCGGTCGCCGTCGTCCCGTCCGGCGCGATCCTGCCCAGCGAGATCGACGTCACCACGCGCCGGGACACCGGTTCGCAGGCCGTGACCGGCCTGAAGTCGATCGCCATCAGCGACTTCACCGGCTCGGTGAAGGGTCTCGTCGAGGCGGACCTGCACGAGGGTTCCCTCAGCCAGGACCCGACCAACGCCGACGCGTTCGACGACCTGAGCCAGGTCGAGGTCACGACGCTGGAGGTGCCCGACGGCGCCGCGCGGCTCGTGGCCGAGATCACCGCCGCCGAGGCGCCGGACCTCGACATGTTCGTCGGCACCGGTGACACGCCGAGCCCGGCGACCCAGGTCTGCGCCTCCACGACGTCGTCCGCCGCCGAGGCGTGCGACATCCCCGACCCGGAGGCCGGGACGTGGTGGGTGCTGGTCCAGAACTGGAGCGGCACCGAGGACCAGCCCGACGCGCACACGCTGGCGACCGCCGTCGTCCCGACCGAGGACCTCGGCAATGCCGGGGTGGCCGGGCCCGACGGCGAGGTACCGGTGGGCGAGCCGTACGACGTGCGGCTGCACTGGAACCTGCCCACGGCCGCCGAGGGCGACCTGTTCTTCGGCACCGCGGTGCTCGGCACGTCGCCCGACAGCCCGGGTGACATCGGCGAGATCCCGGTCCGTATCTCCCGGGTGGCCGACGACGTGACCAAGACGGCGTCGGTCGACGCCGCCGGCATCGGCGACACCATCGGCTACGACATCACCGTCCAGCCGAACGTCACGCCCGAGGACCTCACCTACACGGTCACCGACACGGTGCCGGACGGGCTGAGCATCGACGAGGCGTCGGTGACCGGTGACGGCGTCGTCGACGGGCAGACGATCACGTGGGAGGTGGACCTGCCCACGCAGGTGGGCGCGGTGGGCTCGTACGTGGCGTCCACGCCGGCGGACGACCCGCAGTGTGCGGCGTGGGCGGGGTTCCTGGACCTGGGCGCGGTCAACAACGGCGCTGGTATCCCGTTCAGCTCGCTCGACGGCGACACCGTCGCGGTCAACACGTTCGCCAACATCGGCCCGTTCTCGCACTACGACCAGCAGTCGCCGAGCCTCATCGTCTCCGACGACGGACTGATCACCATCGCGGGCGGGTACGGCGGCAGCCCCTGGGAGCCGCAGGAGCTTCCGAACACGGCCGCACCGAGCGGTGTGATCGCACCGCTCTGGTCGGACCTGCAGCTGTCGGTGGCGAACAACCGCGGTGTCCGGCTGGCGACCACTCCTGACGGTCAGGCCGCGGTGGCTCAGTGGGACGACCCGTTCGAGTTCGGCGGCGACCCCGCCGACCTCACCAACTCGGTCGGCACGTTCCAGGCCTGGATCTACAAGACCGTGTCGGAGGACCGCCCCGAGATCACCTTCGAGTACCCCGACCTGGGCGCACTGCCGGAGACGGCGACGATCGGGATCGAGAACCTCGCGGGCACGCTCGGCACCGCCGTCGTGAACGCGGGCGATCCGTCGTCCGCCCTGACCGAGGGCGGCTCGATCTGCCTCGACTACGTGGCGCCGGATCTCGACCCGGTCGCCCTGTCGTACGAGGTCACGGTGGCCCCTGACGCCGTCACGGGCACGTACACCAACTCCGCCGAGCACGTCACCGACAACCCGTTCGACGAGCCGGCCGTCACCTCGGTCGACGTCGACGTGACGGGTGTGCCGGACGTCCCCGCCTGGGACCGCAAGGCGATCTACACGGCTGGTGACGAGGTCCTCTACGACGGCTCCGTGTGGGTCGCCCAGTGGTGGACCAAGGGCCAGAAGCCGGGCGCCACGCCGTGGGGCCCGTGGGCCGAGGTCGGTGCGGATGTCGTCTGCGGCGACGAGACGTACCAGGCCTGGACGAACTCGTGGATCTACACCGGCGGCGAGACCGTCGAGCACGAGGGCAAGCTCTGGCGGGCCAAGTACTGGACCCGCAACCAGGAGCCGGGCATCCCGTGGGGCCCGTGGCAGAAGGTGGGCACCTGCTGACGTAGCCCACCCGTGATATGTCAGACGCTCAGGTCACCCCGGTGACCTGAGCGTCTGACATGTCGGGCGAAGGTCAGAAGCCGAACGTCAGCAGCCTGGGCATCTCGGTGCCGTGCCGGCCCGTGTCGTGGACCGCGCGCAGCACGGCCAGCTCGTGCGGCACGACCGGGTCCGGCAGCCCGACGAACGGGAACCACGCCAGGTCGGCCGCCTTGTCGGGCTCCTGGATCGACGGCGTGCCGGTCCAGCGGGTCACCTCGAACATGAAGTCGACGCGCTGCTCGATCGCGGGGCCGCCCGGCTCACCGCGGTGCAGCACCGTGAGCGGCCGGACGTCCTCGGGCGCCACCTCCACACCGAGCTCCTCGCGGGCCTCGCGCACGGCGGCGTCGACCACCGACTCGCCCTCCTCGACGTGCCCCGCGGCCGCGCAGGCCCAGAAGCCGTCACGGTAGCCGGTGCCCTGCCGCAGCTGGAGCAGCACCTGCCCCTCGCGCCGGAAGTAGAGGTAGGCCGCGGGCACCAGCGTGAACCGCTCGTGGTCGCGCTCGTCGTAGCGGTCCGTCTCTGCCGGCGCCGCGCCGGGGGCCTCGGTCACGACAGGCAGCCCTGGCCGAGCAGCGCCTTCAGGTCGCCGAACAGCGCGGGCGACTTCTCCACCCGCAAGGTGTCGGCGGCGCGGATCACGGTCCGCTTGCCGGGCTCCGCGACGGCGACGTGCACCTCGGCGGAGCCGGGATGGGTGGCCAGCACCTCGCGCAGCCGCACGATGACCGGCTCGACGGCGCGGGTGTGCGGCACGGTCACGGCCAGCGGCGAGTCCGACCCCGCCGTGATGTCGGGCAGGGCCACCTCCATGGCCTGCAGCGACATCGACTCGTCGCGGCGGCGCACCTTGCCGCGCAGCACCACGACCTGGTCCTCGGCGAGCATCGTCGAGTACGCCAGATAGGTCTCGCCGAAGAACATGACCTCGACGGCGCCCTCCAGGTCCTCGACCGTCACGGCCGCCCAGGGGTTGCCGTTCTTGCTCATCTTGCGCTGCACCGAGGTGAGCAGGCCGGCCACGGTCACCACCGAGTTGTCCGGCCGGTGCTCGTCGGCCAGCAGCGACGCGATCGAGGTGTCGGCGGACCGCTGCAGCACGTGCTCCAGACCGGACAGCGGGTGGTCGCTCACGTACAGGCCGAGCATCTCGCGCTCGAACTGCAGCTTCTGCTTCTTCTCCCAGTCCGGCAGGTCGGGCACGTCGACGGAGAAACCCATGCCCTCGTCGTCGGCACCGCCGCCGAAGTCGGCGAAGAGGTCGAACTGGCCCTCGGCCTCCTTGCGCTTCACGCCGATCACGGAGTCCACGGCCTGCTCGTGGATCACGAGCAGCGAGCGCCGCGTGTGGCCGAGCGAGTCGAAGGCGCCGGCCTTGATGAGCGACTCGATGGTCCGCTTGTTGCAGACGGGCGCCGGGACCTTGTCCAGGAAGTCCTGGAAGGACGTGTAGGTGCCCTTCTCCTCGCGGGCCTCGACGATCGCGTCCACGACGTTGCGGCCCACGTTCCGCACACCGGTGAGCCCGAACCGGATGTCGCCGCCCACGGCGGTGAACTTGGCGGCGGAGTCGTTGACGTCCGGCGGGAGCACCGTGATGCCCATGCGACGGCACTCGTTGAGGTAGAGCGCCATCTTGTCCTTGTTGTCGCCCACGGACTGCAGCAGGCCGGCCATGTACTCGGCGGGGTAGTTCGCCTTGAGGTACGCGGTCCAGTATGCGACGAGGCCGTAGCCGGCGGAGTGCGCCTTGTTGAAGGCGTAGCCGGCGAACGGGACCAGCGTGTCCCAGACCGCCTTGATCGCTCCGGCGCTGTACCCCTTCTCCTTGGCGCCCTTCTCGAAGTTGACGTACTCCTTGGCCAGCACCTCGGGCTTCTTCTTGCCCATGGCGCGGCGGAGCAGGTCGGCCTGTCCGAGCGAGTAGCCGGCCATGATCTGGGCGGCACGCTGCACCTGCTCCTGGTAGACGATCAGGCCGTAGGTCTCGTCGAGGATCTCCGCGAACGGCTCGATGACCTCGGCGTGGATCGCCTCGATCGGCTGCTGCTTGTTCTTGCGCAGCGCGTAGTTGATGTGCGAGTTCATGCCCATCGGCCCGGGCCGGTACAGGGCGATGACGGCGGAGACGTCCTCGAAGTTGTCGGGCCGCATCTGCCGCAGCAGGGACCGCATGGCGCCGCCGTCGAGCTGGAACACGCCGAGCGTGTTGCCGCTGGCGAGCAGCTCGTAGGTGGGCTTGTCGTCGAGCGCCACGTTCTCGATGTCGACCGGGTCCTTGCCGTTCATCACGATGTTCTCGAGCGCGTCGTCGAGGATCGTGAGGTTCCGCAGACCCAGGAAGTCCATCTTGATCAGGCCGAGGCCCTCGGACGTCGGGTAGTCGAACTGCGTGATGATCGCGCCGTCCTGCGGGCGCTTCATGATCGGGATGATGTCGATCAGCGGGTCGCTCGACATGATGACGCCGGCCGCGTGCACGCCCCACTGGCGCTTCAGGCCCTCGATACCGCGCGCGAGCTCGACCACGCGCTGGGCCTCGGGGTCGGCCTCGTGCACCTGGCGGAACTCCGCCGCCTCCGAGTACCGCTTGTCCTTCGGGTCGAAGATGCCGCTCAGGGAGATGTCCTTGCCCATGACGGCGGGCGGCATGGCCTTGGTGAGCTTCTCCCCCATGGCGTACGGCATGCCGAGCAGCCGAGCGGAGTCCTTGAGGGCCTGCTTGGCCTTGATGGTGCCGTAGGTGACGATCTGCGCCACGCGGTCGTCGCCGTACTTCTCCGTGACGTACCGGATGGCCTCACCGCGCCGACGCTCGTCGAAGTCGACGTCGACGTCGGGCATGGAGACGCGCTCCGGGTTGAGGAAGCGCTCGAAGATCAGGCCGTGCTCCAGCGGGTCCAGCTCGGTGATGCCCATCAGGTAGGACACCATCGACCCGGCGGCCGAACCACGCCCCGGCCCCACCCGGATGCCCTGGTCCTTGGACCAGTTGATGAAGTCGGCGACCACGAGGAAGTACCCCGGGAAGCCCATCTGGATGATGACCTCGACCTCGTAGTCGGCCTGCTTGCGGACCGCGTCCGAGTAGCCGTTCGGGTACCGGCGCAGCAGACCCGCCTCGACCTCCTTGATGAACCAGGAGATCTCGTCCTCGCCGTCCGGCACGGGGAAGCGCGGCATGTAGTTGGCCGAGGTGTCGAACGAGACCTCGCACTGCTCGGCGATGAGCAGCGTGTTGTCGCACGCCTCGGGAAGCTCCTTGAAGACCTTGCGCATCTCGGCGGCGGACTTCACGTAGTAGCCCGAGCCGTCGAACTTGAAGCGGTTCGGGTCGTCCAGCGTGGAGCCGGAGTTGATCGCCAGCAGCGCCTCCTGGCTGGTCGAGTCCTCCTCCCGCACGTAGTGCAGGTCGTTCGTGGCCACCAGCTTGGCGCCGATGACCTTGGACAGCTCGAGGAGCTCCTTGGTCACCCGGGTCTCGATGTCGAGCCCGTGGTCCATCAGCTCGACGTAGTAGTTCTCCTTGCCGAAGATGTCCTGCAGCTCGCCGGCCTGCCGGACCGCCTCGTCCCACTGGCCCAGCCGCAGGCGTGTCTGGATCTCGCCCGACGGGCAGCCGGTCGTCGCGATGAGCCCGTCGGAGTAGCGTTCCAGCAGCTCCCGGTCCATGCGGGGCCACTTGCCCATCTGGCCCTCCAGCGAGGCCAGGGAGGACGCCCGGAACAGGTTGTGCATGCCGGTGTTGTTCTTGCTCAGCAGCGTCATGTGCGTGTACGCACCGCGCGCGGAGACGTCGTCCGACTCCTGGCCCGCCTCGCCGTAGCGCACACGCGTCTGGTCGAACCGGCTGGTGCCCGGCGTGATGTAGGCCTCGACGCCGATGATCGGCTTGATGCCCGCCTTCTGCGCCTGCGCCCAGAACTCGTGCGCACCGAACAGGTACCCGTGGTCCGTCGTCGCGATGGCGCTCTGGCCCTGCCGCGCGACCTCCCCCATGAGGTCGCCGATTCTCGCCGCGCCGTCCAGCATCGAGAACTCGGTGTGGACGTGGAGGTGGACGAAGTCGTCGCTCTTCGAGGCGGTCGCGGAGGGCATGTCCATGATCTTAGGACGGCTCTCCGACACTCCGGCCCAGCAACGCCGAGCCACATCTCACATCACTTGTACGCGCCCCGCACGACCTCGAGCGCGGCCTCCAGATCTGCCGGGTACGGCGACTCCACCTCGACCCAGCGCCCGGTCACGGGGTGCTCGAAACCCAGCCGGTGCGCGTGCAGCCACTGCCGCGTGAGCCCCACCCTGGAGGCCAGCACCGGGTCCGCGCCGTAGGTCAGGTCGCCCACGAGCGGGTGGCGCAGCGCCGCGAAGTGCACCCGGATCTGGTGGGTGCGTCCGGTCTCCAGGTGCACCTCCAGCAGGGAGGCCGCGGACAGCATCTCCAGCGTCTCGTAGTGCGTCACCGACGGCTTGCCGTCCGCGGTCACCGCGAACTTCCAGTCCGAGCTGGGGTGCCGGCCGATCGGCGCGTCGATCGTGCCCGTCGTCGGGTCGGGGTGGCCCTGGGCGAGCGCGTGGTAGACCTTGTCGACCGTGCGTTCCTTGAAGGCGCGCTTGAGGCCCGTGTACGCGACCTCCGACTTGGCCACGACCATGAGGCCCGACGTCCCGACGTCGAGCCGGTGCACGATCCCCTGCCGCTCGGCGGCGCCCGACGTCGAGACGCGGTAGCCCGCGGCGATCAGCGCGCCGACCACGGTCGGTCCGGTCCAGCCCGGCGACGGGTGCGCCGCCACGCCGACGGGCTTGTCGATCACGACCAGGTCGTCGTCGTCGTACACGATGCCCATGCCGGGCACGGGCTCCGCCACGACCTCGACGGCGGGCCGCTCCTCCGGCATGTCCACCTCGAGCCAGCCGCCCGCGACCACGCGGTCCGACTTGCCGACCTGACGCCCGTCGAGCGAGACGGCGCCCGCCTCGGCGAGCTCCGCGGCGCGCGTCCGCGAGAAGCCGAGCATGCGGGCCAGCGCCGCGTCGACCCGGTCGCCGGCGAGCCCGTCGGGGACGGGCAGGGTCCGCAGCGCCATCAGGCGGGGTCGCCCTGCTCGCCGACCGTCTTCCCGGAGGGCTTCCCGGATGTCTCGTCCGCCACCTTGTCCACCGAGGCATCGGCGGCTTCCTCCGCCGCGGCGTCGGCGGGCTCGTCACCCGTGTGCCGCTTGCCGTCCAGGCCGATCCCCCGCAGGGAGAGCAGGGCGATCAGCACGGCCGCGGCGACGACGGCGATGTCCGCCACGTTGCCCACGAAGAAGCCGGCGTAGTCGATGAAGTCCACGACGTGCCCGCGCGCGAACCCGGGCTCGCGCGCCAGGCGGTCGATGAGGTTGCCGACGGCGCCACCGAGCAGCAGGCCGAGCGCGACGGCCCAGCCCCGCGACCCGAGGCGGCCGATCGCCCGGACGATGAAGACCACGACGACCGTCACGACGATGGTCAGGATCCAGGTGTAGCCCGAGGCGATCGACAGCGCGGCGCCGGGGTTGTAGATGAGGCGCAGGCCGAGCAGGTCGCCCACGAGCGGGATCGGCTCGGCGTTCGGCGTCAGTGCGGACTCGGCCCACCACTTCGTGAGCTGGTCGGCGGCCAGGACGAGGGCCGCGAGCACGCCGGTCCAGGCAACGAGCACACGGCTGCCCGACGGCGAGGGCGTGGCTGCGGGACTGGACTTGTCGCCGGCCACGGCGGAGGGTTCAGCGGGAGTAGACATCAGGCAAAGTCTCCCATGCCATGAGCCCTGCCCGACCCAGCGTCCGGCGCCGCGTCGGAGATCAGCGGAAGGACGCGGAAACACGACCCGGCGCGGACCGTGAAAAACGGAGCCTACGGACAAAGGCTCCGAATTGCTGGAGCACCCCGCACAAAGGCAGCGAGGCCCTTTCCCGGATTTCCGGGAAAGGGCCTCGCCTGGTGCGACATCACCGCGTCACCGCGCGGCGACAGTCAATTGACGTCAGAACGTCAGCAAGCGGCGTAGCCGGTCACGTTGCCGGTCTGGAACAGGTTCAGCGGGCCGTCCCAGTGCCACGGCGCGACGCACACGTTGTTCAGGACGTTGACCGAGTCCTCGCCACCGATGACGGCGTCGCCCTCGTCGCAGGCCTGGTAGTCCGTCAGGTTGGCGGTGCTACCCACGTTGCCCGGGCCCTCCCAGTACCAGGGAGCGACGCACACGTTGTTCAGCGCGTTGAAGCTGCCGTCGCCACCGATCTCGACGACCTCACCAGCCGTGGCGACCTCCTCGGGGACCATCACGCCGTCGATCCCCTCGGGGAGCTCCGCGTTCTGGGTCGCGCCGAGCACGTCCAGCGCACCGTCGGCGCCGACGACGCCGACGGCACCGTCGATCCCGCCGAGCACCTCGCTGGTCTCGGCCGAGCTGATCACGTGCGCCTCGGGCGAGTCGCCCTGGGTCAGTGCGCTGGCGCCCGACGCCGCGGCGACGACCAGACCGGCCGACATGGCCACGGCCGCACCCGCACGACACGTTGCACGGAATCCTCGGATCATTGTGTTTTCCCCCTCGAATAGCGTCCGTCGAAATAGCGGTGAACCACACGTGTGTGATTCACCTGGACGAGCATCCGGGGTGAAATTCACCCTGTCAATCGGAACGTGACGTGCCGCACGGAGCGCCGGGAGTACGAAAAACGACATTCCAGGATCGAACTCCATGGCAATGCATGAGGTATGCACGTAACTCAGACATCACAACGTTGATATCGAGTGCAGGATCCGGTGCACGGTCCGGCGTGACGCCCTCGTCACGCCAGCCGCTCAGGCCCCGCGGCGCTCCTCGCGCGCCTTCGCCTCGACCGACAGCGTGGCCCTCGGGAACGCCTGCAGCCGAGCCTTGCCGATCGGCAGGTCCGTGAGCTCGCACGTGGCGTAGGTGCCCTTCCGGATCCGGTCGAGGGCGTGGTTCGTCTGGTCCAGGAGGTCACGCATGTTGTTGACGAGCGTCAGCTCCTGCTCGCGCTCCAGGGCGCTCGAGCCGTAGTCGGCCTGGTCGTCGCCGGCGCCGTCGCCCGAGTTGCGCAGCAGGTCCGACAGCTCACGGTCGGCGACGTGCAGCTCGCGCTCCAGCCGCTCCTTGTCCTCGAGGAGCAGCGCGGCCAGCTCCTCCGCCTCACGGACGGTCCAGGGTTCTTCACCGTCACGGACGGGAAACTTCTTCACGTCTCGTGTCAGGTTCGGGAACTCCTGCTTGATCGCCGCTCGCGTCGCAGTCGAGATCTTGGTCATGGGTTCCCCTTCGCGGTCGCCCCCGGTGGTCAAGTGCACGAAGCGTAAGCACAAGCGGCCAGACGCACAACGGGGCGCGCCGTTGTGGCGCGCCCCCATGATGAGCGTGTGCCGCACAACTCGCACGGCGGCCGGACGTGAGGTGGGGACGTCCGGGCCGCCGTGCGTGTCGAGCGGTGCTGTCAGACGGCCCTCAGATGCCCTGGGCCATCTCGGCCGGCCGGCCGGACTGCTGGTTGTTCCGCGGCGGCAGGGCCGAGCCCCGCGCGTCCAGGTCGCCCAGCAGGTTCTGCAGGAAGCTCTTCAGGCGGGTGCGGTAGTCGCGCTCGAACAGGCGCAGCTCGTCGATCTTGCGCTCCAGCAGCGAACGCTCCTGCTCGAGCTGGGAGAGCGTGCGGTGCGACGTCTCCTCGGCGTCGCGCACGATGCGCGCACCTTCGGTCTTGGCCTCCGTGATGAGGCGGTCACCCTCCTCCTGGCCGGAGCGCACGTAGTCGTCGTGCAGCTTCTGGGCCAGCTGGAGCATGCCGGTCGCCGACTCGGGCTCCGGGCCGTTGCCCTTGGGGCCGGCGGGGCCGGTAGGCATGACGGGCGCCGCGACCGGCGCGGCCTGCGCGCGGGCGGGGGCGGCGGCGTCGCTGCGCGACAGCTCCGCGATGCGCCGCTCGGCGGCCGCGACCTTCTGCCGCAGGCCCTCGTTCTCCTCCTGGACGTTGGTCAGCGTCCGCACGACCTCGTCGAGGAAGTCGTCGACCTCCTCGACGTCGTAGCCCTCGCGGAACTTCGTCGCGGAGAACTTCTTGTTGAGGATGTCCTCTGCTGTAAGCAGTGCCATCGTGTCACCTCGAAAGTTAGAACGTAGGAACGCTGAACTCGGACGTCGGCGCTAGCAAGCCGCGCGCCCTTCGCCGAAGCCCACGGTAGCGGACGACATCGGCCCGGGACACCGGGAGCACCCCCGGGCACGATTTCCTCACAGAGTGTGCCGTGTCACCCCAGCCCGGATCCATGCATCGGTCAATATTCTCGTGCCTCACATCGATGAATCGTGCGCCACTCCGACGAGAACCGGCACATCTCCACCACTTTTCCGGTGGCGTCAGCCCATCCTGGCCCAGGAACCGACAAGCTGGGAGAGGATCGAGACGCCGAAGAACAGGACGATGAAGGCCAGGTCGAGCTGGATCTGGCCCAGCCGCAGCGGCGGGATCAGCCGGCGCAGGAACCGCAGCGGCGGGTCCGTGACCGTGTAGACCGCCTCGGCAACCACGAGCAGAACACCACGCGGCCGCCAGTCCCGGGCAAAGAACTGCACCCAGTCGAAGATGAGCCGACCGATGAGGAACAGGATGAAGAGCCACAGCAGGAAGCTGATGAACTGCAGGATCAGAGTCACACGCACAACTTAACGTGTTCGTCCCCCGGATCCCATGAACCTGCGCGGATGCGATGTGGGGACAGACGTGAGCGGGGAGCGTTCGCCGTGTGGCGACCGCCCCCCGCTCAGGTCTCGTGGTGATCAGCTCTGGTTGTAGAAGCCGCCGCGTCCGTTCGGCTTCTCGGTGGCGACCTGCTCCTCGGCCGCGATCTCCACGTGCTCGGGAGAGAGCAGGAAGACCTTGTTGGTCACCCGCTCGATCGAGCCGTGCAGGCCGAAGATGAGGCCGGCCGAGAAGTCGACCAGGCGCTTGGCGTCGGCGTCGTCCATGTCGGAGAGGTTCATGATGACGGGAGTGCCGGCGCGGAAAGCCTCGCCGATGCTCCGTGCGTCGTTGTACGAGCGCGGGTGCACGGTCGTGATGCGGCGCAGCTCCCCCGTGGAGAGCGCCTGGTGGGGCACGCCATCGCGGTGCAGCGGCGTGACCTGCGCGTGTCGGTGGTCCTCCACGTTCTCCTCCAGGCCCTCGTCGTACTCGTCGAGGTACTCCTGCTCGCCCTGATCGTCGGCGAGGCCCAGATACAGCATGGTCTTGCGAAGCGCTCCGGCCATCGCTCACTCTCCGTTCGTCGCCTGCTGTGCGTCCTTCTGTCTGTGTCCCAGCGGGCCCGTACAACAGGTCCGACCTTGACCTCCGACCGAGGTCGTCTTGACAAAAGTAGCCCGGCGCAATCCGACCCGGAAGTGCGACACGCCGTGCCACGAACAACTTTGCCAAAGTTGTTCAGCGATTGCTCGCTAAAAACGACATCCGTGTGATTTCGCAGGTCAGGGCACTGTTGTCGGCGTGTCGCGGATGTGGCGGGAATCCGCCACGGCGGGCTCAGAACAGCGCCACGACGCCCGCCTGCCGTCCGGTCGTGACGCCGGTCACGCTCGCCCGGCGGTGCGAGAACAGCTCCGGGTCCTCCAGCGTGCAGCGCTCGACCCGCGTGACCGCCACCCCCCGGGAGACGAGCTGCGCGACCACCCCTGCGGGCAGGTCGAGGCCCGGCGTGCCGTCGCTCGTGGTCGCGAAGGTCTCGGGCACGACCGCGGCCACCTCGTCGCGCATCGCGGCGGGCACCTCGTAGCACCGCCCGCACACCGCGGGCCCGACGGCGGCGCGCACGCTCTCGGGATCCGCGCCCCGGGCGACCAGCGAGTCCAGCGCCCGGTGCACCACGCCGGCCAGCACACCCTTGCGCCCGGCGTGCGCGACGGCGACCACGCGGGCCACCGGGTCGGCGAGCAGCACCGGCACGCAGTCGGCGACCAGCACCCCGAGGCCCAGCCCGCGCTCGGAGGTGACGAGGGCGTCACCCTCCCCCGCCGAGGCCGGCGGCCGGGGCGCGGCCCACAGCGCGCGCTCGGTCGCGCCGAGCTCCAGCACGACGTCGCCGTGCACCTGGGTGGCGAACGCGACCGGCGCGCCGAGACGCTCGGCGGCACGGGACCGGTTGACCGCGACCCGCGCGCCGTCGTCGGACACGTTCAGGCCCAGGTTGAGACCTCCGCCGCCGTCCGCGGCCGCCCACGGGGCGAGCGAGACGCCGCCCGCGCTGGACGTGAAGAAGGCGTGCACCCCGTCGCCCAGGTCGACGGGGTGCACGCCTGCAAGAGTCCGGGTTTCGCTCACGGGTGCGAGGTTACCCGGCCGGTCACTTCAGGAAGTCGGGGACGTCCAGGTCCTCCGTGGAACGACGCGGGTTCTCGTCGTACAGCGGCGGGACCTCGACCCGCTCGCCCTGCTCGCGCCCCACCTCCTGGCGGTTGAACGAGCCCTGCACCACGACGGCCGGCTCGTCCAGCGTGCGCGGCACGTCGTCCGAACCCTCGTCGTCGATCACGCGGGGCAGCGTGGACACGGGCGCCGGCTGGTGCGTCGGCGGGACCGACGGCGGCATGCCGTTCACCCCGGTGTGCTCGGGCGCGCGGCGGGCGGCGTCCGACACGTCGGGCAGTGGGACCGGCGCGGTGGCGGGGCTGCGCGAGCCCGTCCCGACCGCACCGGCGACCTGGCCGAGCGCGCGGTTGTCCTTGCGCTCCTTGGGCAGGCCGCCGTCGAAGCCGGCCGCGATGACGGTGACCCGCACCTCGTCGCCCAGCGCGTCGTCGATGACCGTACCGAAGATGATGTTCGCCTCCGGGTGCGCGGCCTCCTGCACCAGGCGCGCGGCCTCGTGCACCTCGAACAGGCCGAGGTCGCTGCCGCCCTGGATCGAGAGCAGCACGCCGTGCGCGCCGTCGATCGAGGCCTCGAGCAGCGGCGACGAGATCGCCAGCTCGGCGGCCTGCACCGCACGGTCCTCGCCGCGCGCGGAGCCGATGCCCATGAGCGCCGAGCCCGCACCCTGCATGACCGACTTCACGTCGGCGAAGTCGAGGTTGATCAGGCCGGGCGTGGTGATGAGGTCGGTGATGCCCTGCACGCCGGAGTGCAGCACCTGGTCCGCCGAGTGGAACGCCGCGATGGCGGACACGTTCCGGTCGGACATCGACAGGAGCCGGTCGTTCGGGATGACGATCAGCGTGTCGACCTCGTCGCGGAGGTTCTCGATGCCGCTCTCGGCCTGGACCGCACGGCGCCGGCCCTCGAACGTGAACGGGCGCGTCACCACGCCGACGGTCAGCGCGCCGAGCGAGCGCGCGATGCGCGCCACGACCGGGGCGCCGCCCGTGCCGGTGCCGCCGCCCTCGCCCGCGGTGACGAAGACCATGTCGGCGCCGCGCAGGACGTCCTCGATCTCCTCGGCGTGGTCCTCGGCGGCCTTCTTGCCGACCTCGGGGTCCGCGCCGGCGCCGAGGCCGCGCGTGAGCTCGCGCCCGACGTCGAGCTTGACGTCGGCGTCCGACATCAGGAGCGCCTGTGCGTCGGTGTTGATCGCGATGAACTCGACGCCCTTGAGGCCGACCTCGATCATGCGGTTGACGGCGTTCACACCACCGCCGCCGATACCGACCACCTTGATTACTGCCAGGTAGTTCTGCGGAGTTGCCACGTCGTCGCCTTTCGATTCGGGTCCCGAGTCCCGACTCTCATCCCTCCCAAAGTCTCAGGTTGAGGTAGAGGGTTAGAGTTATGTCAGGTTGCTGCTGAGTTCGACGGTAGGTGTGCCGCCGGGGTGTGTCGAAGACATCGTTGCGCGTGTCGCGCAACGATGCACGCGAGAAATCACACCGATGTTATTCCTGGTCGGTGCGTGACCTGCTCGGTAGGTGGCCTGGTCAGTGCGTGACCGGCAGGCCGGGCGACGACACGTCGACGGTGGTCGCCGTCGGCTCCGCCCGCAGCAGCGTCTGCGCGACCTTCGTCTTGAGCGGTACGTCCGCGCCGCTCCCCCACCGGATCACGCGCCCGTCGGACAGCGTGGTCCGTACGTCGTCCTGCGTCGCCGCGCTCACCGTCGTGATGTCGGCCGCCAGCTTCGGCGGCAGCGCGCCGAGCACCGCGAGGGCCGCGTCCAGGGCGCGGCGGCCGGCCCCGGCGTCGGACAGCGAGGTCACGATCGAGGGCAGGCCGTCGGGCACCTCCTCGGCGGTCCCGACGCGGACGCCCTCGGCGTCCATCAGCGCGTACACGTCGCCCGGCTGTGGCACCGCGGCGACCGGCTCGCGCGAGGTGAGCTCCACCGTGAGCCCGTCGGGCCAGGCCCGCGTGATCCGCACGTTCTTCACGGCGTTCATCGCGAGGATCTCCTCGCGCAGGCCCACCGTGTCCAGGCGCGGCAGGGGCACGCCCGCCTCGTCGGTCACGGCCTCACGCACCTCGCCGACGTCGACCGTGGTGCCCTCCCCGGTGACCCGCACCTGCTCCGCGTCGAGCGCGAACAGCGGCGAGACGAACGCCGCCCACCCGAGGCCTGCCGCGACCGCGACCGCGAACGCGGTCCAGCCGATCCGGCGCCACACGCGGTAGCGCGCCATCGCGGTGCGCTCCGCGAGCCGGTCGGCGAGCTGGTCCGAGACCACACCCACCCGGCCGCCCGCGGACGGCGTCGCGCCGGTCGCGGGACGCTCCTGGGGGGCCGGCCGCGATCGGCCGGTCTCCTGCCGGTCGCCGGCGGGCCGGCCGCCGACCGACCGGTCCCGCCGGGCCTCGTCCTGCAGGTCCCGGCCCCGGTGGTCCGCCTCCGGCCCTCCCCGGTCCTGTGCGGCCGCGCCCTGGTCCGCCGGGCGCGGCCGTGCCGTGCCCGCGGCGCGAGGGCGCGCGGGCGGGCGCATCAGTCCTCGCCCAGCCCCGGCGTACCGGTCGCCACGCGGCCCGCGAGGCGCGCCAGCACGGCGGGTCCGAGCTGGGTGACGTCGCCGGCGCCCACCGTGAGCACCACGTCGCCCGGCCGGGCGAGGTCGGCGATCACGTGCGCGGCGTCGAGCCGGTCCGGAACCGCGTAGGCGGCGCCGTGGTCGGTCATGAGGTCCACGATCGTGTTCGGCGTGACCGTCGGGTCGAGCTCCTCGCGTGCCCCGTAGATGTCCGTGACCACCACCTCGTCGGCGGCGGACAGCTCCTGCGCGAACCGGTCGGCGAACGTCTTGGTGCGCGAGTACAGGTGCGGCTGGAACAGCACGAGCACCCGGCCGCCGTCGGCGATCTCGCGGGCCGCCGTCAGCACGGCCTTGATCTCCGTGGGGTGGTGGGCGTAGTCGTCGACGACGAGCACGCCGTCGGCCTGGCCCTTCTCCTCGAAGCGGCGGCCCGTGCCGATGAACGCCTCGACGCCGGCGACCGCCTGCTCGGCGGGCACGCCGAGCAGCACCGACGCGATGACGGCGGCGGTCGCGTTGAGCACGTTGTGCTTGCCGGGGACCGACAGGCGCATCGGGATGCCGGGCACGCTGCCGGACACGCCGGCGCCGTCGGCCACCTGCTCGTTGGTGCCCAGCACGTCGCCGCGCAGCACCGCGGTGGTGCCCTCCGGCGTCGTGGAGATGTCGGTGACCCGCACGCGGGCGGTGTCGTTGGTGCCGTAGGTGATGACGTGGCCGCCGGTGGCGCAGATCGTGGCGCCCACCGACAGCGAGCCCTCGTCGTCGGCGCAGGCGATGAGCCAGCCCTCGGGCACCAGGCGGCGCGCGAACCGGATGAACGCGCCGTTGAACGCCTCCGGGGTGCCGTAGTGGTCCAGGTGGTCGGCCTCGACGTTGGTCACCACGGCGATGGTGGGCGTGTAGTTGAGGAACGAGCCGTCCGACTCGTCGGCCTCCGCCACGAGCACGTCGGACGAGCCCAGGTGGCCGCCCGGCGTCGAGCCGCTGGCGGTGCGCACCGTGCTGCCGATCGCGTACGACGGGTCCAGCCCCGCCTCGCGCAGGATCGTCGCGACCATGGCGGACGTCGTCGTCTTGCCGTGCGCGCCGGCGACGGCGACGCCGCGCGACCCCTCCATCAGCGCGGCCAGGGCCTGCGAGCGGTGGAGCACGTTGAGGCGTCGGGACCGGGCAGCGGAGAGCTCCGGGTTGTCCTCGTGCACGGCGCTGGAGATCACCACGGTGTCGGCGCCGGTGAGGTGGGCGGCGTCGTGGCCCACCCACACCTTGATGCCCTCTTCCCGCAGCGCCGCGAGGGCTTCCGACTCGGCGGCGTCGGAGCCCTGCACGGCGACCCCGCGCCCGGCGAGCAGCCGCGCGACGACGGACATGCCCGCCCCGCCGATGCCGATCATGTGGACGCGGCCGAGCTTCGCGACCTGATCCGCCATCTGATCCGTGACCGTGGTGCTCATGACCTGACCTCCGTGGTGTCGGTACCTGCTGACCGTACGGCTTGCTCGACGAGATCGACGACACGAGCCGCGCCGTCGCTGGTGCCGGCCGACCCCGCGGCCTTCGCCATGACACCGAGCCGCTCGCGGTCCGCGAGCAGCGTGGGAACGTTCTGGGCCACCCAGGCGGGCGTGACGTCGGCGTCGTCCACCAGGAGGCCGCCACCGGCCTCGACCAGCGGGGCGGCGTTCAGCCGCTGCTCGCCGTTGCCGATCGGCAGCGGCACGTAGACGGCCGGGATGCCGAGCGCGGCCAGCTCGGCGACGGAGCCCGCGCCGGAGCGGCAGACCACGAGGTCGGCCACCGCGTAGGCGTGCTCCATCTGCTCGAGGTACTCGCGCACCTGGTAGCGCTGCGGGTCGACGCCCGCGACGGTCTCGCGGACCTCGTCGGCCTTGCCCTTGCCCGTCAGGTGCAGCACCTGCGCACCCGCCGCGAGGATCTGGGTGGCGGCGCCCGAGACGGCGCGGTTCAGGCTCAGGGCGCCCAGCGAGCCGCCGGTGACCACGAGGGTCGGCAGCGCGGGGTCGAGGCCGAGCTCGGCGGCGGCCCGGGCACGCACGCCCGCGGCGTCGGCCTCGCGCGCCTGGACCAGGCCCGCGATGGCCTGCCGCAGCGGCAGGCCCGTGAGGATGCCGCCGCGCAGCGGCGTGCCGGCGAAGGTGACGCCCACGCGCGATGCCCACCGCGCGCCGAGGCGGTTGGCGAGGCCCGGGCGGGCGTTCTGCTCGTGGATCACGATGGGCACGCCCTTGCGCTTGGCCGCGAGGTAGGCCGGGGTGGCGACGTACCCGCCGAACCCGATCACGGCCTGCGCGCCGATCTCGTCGATCGCGTCCTCCGCGGCCCGCACCGCGGCCGTCAGCCGGCCGGGCAGCCGCAGCAGCTCGGGGCTCGGGCGGCGCGGCAGCGGCACGCGCGGGATCGGGCGCAGCTCGTAGCCGCGCGACGGCACGAGGTCGGCCTCCAGGCCGGTGGTGGTGCCGAGCGCGAGCACGCGCGCGCCGGGCTCCCGGCGCCGCACCTCGTCGGCCACCGCGAGCAGGGGGTTCACGTGTCCCGCGGTGCCGCCTCCGGCAAGCACCACCGACACAACTGCTGAGCTCATCATCACCTTCTCGTCGTCGCCCGGGCCCGGGCGAATCGATCGCGACGCGGCCTGCCGTGCAGGATCTGGTCACAGATCAGGCCGCCGTGCACATTTCTACCGTCTCCTGACCGCGCCGCCCAGCACGGCCAGTGACTTGCGGACGACGCTACCGCGTGCAGCGAGTGCCTTGGCAGCCCCCGGCTCCGTCCGGGCGAACGAGATCACCATCCCGAGCGCGGCCATCGTGGTGATCAGCGCCGAGCCGCCGGCGGACACCAGCGGCAGCGGCACGCCGATCACCGGCAGCACCCCGATGACCACGCCGATGTTCACGAACGCCTGGCCCACGATCCAGCAGCCGACGGCGGCCGTGGTCACCTTGACGAACGGGTCCTTGTGCCGCTGGATCACGCGGCTCATCGCCAGGCCCAGCACGGCGAACAGCGCGAGCACCAGCACCGTGCCGAACAGGCCGAGCTCCTCGCCGATCACGGCGAAGATGAAGTCGTTGTGCGCCTCGGGCAGGTAGTTCCACTTCTCGCGGCTGCCGCCCAGCCCCACGCCCCACAGGCCGCCGGTGCCCAGCCCGAACAGGCCGTGCAGGGACTGGTAGCACTCCGAGGTCTCGTCGCACTCGGCGCCGTAGGTCGCGATGATGCGCTGGAGCCGGTCGCCCGACCCCTGCTGCAGGATGAACACGTACCCGACCACGAACGCCGCCAGCGCGCTGCCCAGCCCCATCAGTGACAAGGGCACGCCCGCGACCAGGAAGGCGCCCGCCACGAGCAGGCCCATCACCAGCGCCGTGCCGAGGTCGCCCCCGGCGAGCACCAGGCCCATGACCGCGACGGCGCCGGGCACCGCGGGCAGGATCGAGTGCGACCAGCTCCCCAGCAGCGCCTGCTTGCGGCCCAGGACCGTGCCGAGCCAGACCGCGAGCGCGAGCTTGGCCAGCTCCGAGGGCTGGAACGAGAACGGGCCGAGCTCGAGCCAGTTCTGCTGGCCGTTGCGGATCGAGCCCAGGAAGATCACCGCGACGAGCAGCGCGAGCGCCAGCACCAGGGCGGGCAGCGCGAGCCGCTTGTACCAGCGGATCGGCAGGTGGGCGGCGACCAGCAGCACGGGCAGGCCCATCAGCGCGTACTGCGCCTGGACCAGGAACGCCGCGTACGGCGACTGGCCCTCCGCGATGGAGGTCACCGTCGAGCTGGAGAGCACCATGATCAGGCCGATCACGGTCAGCAGACCGGTGGTGCCCACCAGGAGGTAGTAGCTGGTCACGGTCGAGTTCCACTGGCCGAGCCAGGGCCGGTCGGGCGCCTTCCGGTCGGGCGCCTTGCGGCTCGTGGTCGTCGTGGCCATCCCCTGCCCCCTCCCGCGCTCAGCGCGTGGCGGTGAGGTCACGCACCACGCGGACGAACTCCTCGCCGCGCTGGGCGTACGAGACGAACTGGTCCTGCGACGCGCCCGCCGGGGCCAGCAGCACGGTGTCCCCCGCCTGGGCGAGGTCGCGTGCGGCCGTCACCGCCCGGCGCATCACGGTCTCAGTGTCACCGGGATCGATCACCACAACCGGGACCTTGGGCGCGTGTCGGGCCAGCGTGTCGGCCAGCGGTCCCGGGTCGGCCCCGATCACGACGGCGGCGCGCATCCGGTCCGCGCGCGAGGAGACGAGGTCGTCGAACGTGGCGCCCTTGGCCAGGCCGCCGGCGATCCACACGACGGTGCCGTGCGCGAAGCCGGCCAGGGACGCGGCCGCGGAGTGCGCGTTCGTCGCCTTCGAGTCGTTCACGTAGGTGACGCCGCCCGCCTCCGCGACCCGCTGGATGCGGTGCTCGCTGGGCCCGAAGGACCGCAGGCCGTCGCGGACGGCCGACGCGGGCACGCCGTGCGCCCGGGCCAGCGCGGCGGCGGCCAAGGCGTCCGCGACGATGTGCGTGGGCACGACGCCGTTGTGGTCGCCGAGCTGCTTCAGGTCGGCGAGGGTGCCGAGCTCCGCGGCGCTCTTGCGGCGGTCCGGGTCGTCGTGCTCGGCATGGAAGGCACGGTCCACGAGGACGTCGTCGACCAGCCCGAGGTCGCCCGGGCCGGGCGTGCCCACCGCGAAGCCGACGGCGCGGGCGCCCTCGACCACGTCGGCCTCGCGCACGAGGTCCTCGGTGGTCGGGTCCGCGACGTTGTAGACGCAGGCGACCTGGACGCGCTCGAAGATGCGGCCCTTGTCGCGGGTGTAGGCCTCGAGCGAGCCGTGCCAGTCGAGGTGGTCGGCGGACACGTTCAGCACCGCGCCGGCCTGCAGCGACATGGTGTGCGTGAAGTGGAGCTGGAAGCTGGACAGCTCCACGGCGATCACGTCGAGCGCGGGGTCCAGGACTGCCTCCACCAGCGAGCGGCCCACGTTCCCGACGGCGGCGGTGCGCAGTCCCGCGGCCCGCAGGATCGCCGCCAGCATCTCGACGGTGGTCGTCTTGCCGTTGGAGCCGGTGATCCCGAGCCACGCGGCCGGCTCGTCGGTGCCCAGGCGGTTCGCGCGCAGGCGCCAGGCGAGCTCGACCTCGCTCCACACGGGCACGCCCGCGGCGAGGGCCGCGGCGACCAGCGGGTGGTGCGGCGGGAAGCCCGGCGAGGCGACGAGCAGGTCCGCCTGCGCGACGAGGGCGGCCGCGCCATCGGCGTCGAGCCGTCCGTGGTCGGCGTCGTGCGCCTTGTCGTCCACGGTGACCAGGGACGCGACCCGCGGTTCGAGCACCCGCTGGAGCGACCGGCCGGTGACGCCAAGGCCTGCCAGGACCACGCGAGCCTCCGCCAGGGGGACGCGCGGCTCGACCGTGCCGTAGGTGTCGGCCTCGGTCACGAGGCCACCCACTCGGCGTAGAAGATGCCCATGCCCAGGCCGGCGAGCAGGCCCGCGATGAGCCAGAACCGGATGACGATGGTCACCTCGCCCCACCCGGACAGCTCGAAGTGGTGCTGCAGCGGCGCCATCTTGAACACGCGCCGGCCGGTCATCTTGAAGAAGCCCACCTGGATCACCACGGACGAGACGATGAGCACGAACATGCCGCCCAGCAGCACGGCCAGCAGCTCGGTGCGGCTCAGGATCGACAGGCCGGCCAGCGCGCCGCCCAGGGCGAGCGAGCCGGTGTCACCCATGAAGATCTTGGCGGGGTTGGCGTTCCACCACAGGAAGCCGACGCAGGCGCCCGTCACGGCGGCCGCGACGATGGCGAGGTCCTGCGGGTCGCGCACCTCGTAGCACCGTGGCCCGGCCGTGGCCAGGAACTGGCACGACTGGTTGAGCTGCCAGATGCCGACCAGCACGTACGCGCCGAAGGTGATGATCGAGACGCCGGTGGCCAGGCCGTCCAGGCCGTCGGTCAGGTTCACCGCGTTGGACCAGGCCGAGACCAGCAGGTTGGCCCAGATGACGAAGAGGATCAGGCCCACGGTCGCGCCGGCGAACGCCAGGTCGAACTCGGTGTCGCGCAGGAACGAGATCTTGGTGGAGGCCGGGGTGCGCGAGTTCTCGTTGGGGAACTGCAGCGCGAGCACGGCGAACGAGATGCCGACGATGCCCTGTCCGATCAGCTTGGCGCGCGCCGTCAGGCCGAGCGACCGCTGCTTGCGGATCTTGGTGAAGTCGTCGAGGAACCCGACCAGGCCGAGGCCCGCCATGAGGTAGAGCGCGAGCAGCGCCGACACGCTCGGCAGTCGCCCCGACACCAGCATGGAGGCCGCGACGCCGACCAGGGTGGCCGCGATCATGACGACGCCGCCCATGGTGGGGGTACCGCGCTTGGTGAAGTGCCCCGTGGGGCCGTCCTCGCGGACGAACTGGCCGTAGTTCTTGTGGACCAGGAACCGGATGAAGACCGGTGTGCCCAGCAGGGCCACGAGCAGCGCCACCGCGGCGCTGACCAGGATCGCGATCACTTGTTGTTGTCCTTAGCGGTCAGAGCCATCGACAGGTGGTCGCCGAGCTCCCAGAGTCCGGAGCCGAGCGAGGACTTCACGAGCACGACGTCGCCGGGCTCCAGCGACTCGTCCAGCATTGCGCGGGCGGCGTCCAGGTCGGGCACGAAGATCGACTCCGACCCCCAGGACCCCTCCTGCATGGCGCCCTCATGGATGTGATAGGCGCCGTCGCCCACGACGACGAGCTGCTTGATGTTCAGCCGTACCACGAGGCGGCCGATCTCGTCGTGCGCGGCGCGCGCGCCTTCACCGAGCTCTCGCATCTCGCCGAGCACCGCGACGGAGCGGCGGGTACGCCCGGCCATCACCGCGAGGGTGCGCAGGGCGGCCTTCATCGAGTCGGGGTTCGCGTTGTACGCGTCGTCGATCACGGTGACGCCGTCCGGCCGCTCGGTGACGGCCATGCGGTGCGGGCTGCGGGCGGTCGCGGCGGAGAGCCGCTGCGCGACGTCAGGCAGGGACACCCCGAGGCGCAGGGCGACCGTGGCGGCCGCGAGCGCGTTGCTCACGTGGTGGGGGCCGACGAGCTGGAGGGCGACGTCGGCGCGCTGCTCGCCTTCCCCGGACGACGCGGCTCCCGCCGCGACGCGGAGCGTGAAGCTCGCGCGGCCCGTCGCGTCGACGTTGATGTCCTCGGCGCGGACGTCGGCGGACGGGATGGTGCCGAAGGTCTGCAGGGTCGTGCCGGGGGCGGCCTGGCCGGCCATGGCGGCGACCCGCAGGTCGTCGGCGTTGAGCACCACGGTGCCGCCGTCGACCACGCCGAAGACCATCTCGGCCTTGGTCTTCGCGATGGCCTCGACGCTGCCGAAGTGGCCCACATGGGCCACGCCCACGGCGAGCACGACGCCGACGTCGGGCGGCGCGATGCGCGTGAGGTAGGCGATGTTGCCGATGCGGTCGGCGCCCATCTCGGCCACCAGGTACCGGGTCTGCCCGGTGACGCGGAGCACCGTGAGCGGCAGGCCGATCTCGTTGTTGAACGAGCCGGCGGGGACGATGATCGCGTCCTCGCCCGCTTCGGGGGCCAGGAGCTGGCCGAGCAGGTCCTTGGTGGTGGTCTTGCCGACCGAGCCGGTCACGCCGATCACCCGGGGCGCCTCGCCGTCGGCGGCCGTTTCGCGGACCGTCGCCAGCACGTACCGGGCGAGCTCGCCCAGGGCCTCCTGCGGGTCGTCCACCACGACGGTCGGCAGGCCGTCGAGCTCGCGGCCCGCCAGCACCAGCGCGGCACCCGCCGCGACCGCTCGGGCCGCGAAGTCGTGCCCGTCCACCCGCTCCCCTGGCAGGGCCACGAACAGGGCACCCGGCCCGGTCTCGCGCGAGTCGATGATCACCGCCCCCGTGACCGTGACGTCCGGGTCGGCGTGCAGCCGCCCGCCGGTGGCTGCGGCGACCTGTGCCGCAGTCAGCTCGATCATGCCTGTGTCGTCCTCTCCTGCGTGGGTCCTGCTGGGGTAGCGCGTGCTGGGTACTGCTCCGCCTGCCGGGTCACGCGCCGCGGGCCGCCAGTGCGGCGCGCGCCTCGACCCGGTCGTCGAGCACGTGGTCCACGCCGGCGACCTCCTGGATCGTCTCGTGCCCGCGACCCGCCACCAGCACGGTGTCGTCCGGACCGGCCGCCAGGATCGCGGTGCGGATGGCATCCGCGCGCGGGGCGACCTCGTGGACCTCCACCGTACGCGAGCCGTCGTCGTCCACGGTCTCGACGGTGCCGCCCGGCGCGGCGACGCCGGTCCCGGCCAGGACCTCGGTCCGCACCTTGGCGGGGTCCTCGTCGTGCGGGTCGTCGTCCGTGACGTAGACGACGTCGGCGCCGTGCACCGCGGCCGCGCCCATGAAGGGGCGCTTGCCGGGGTCGCGGTCGCCCGTGGCGCCGAAGACGACGGCGAGCCGGCCCGCCGTCGTCGGGCGCAGGGCCGCGAGGGAGAGCTCCAGGGCCTCGGTGTTGTGCGCGAAGTCCACGACCACGCGCGGGGCCGTGGCCAGCACCTCCATGCGGCCGGGCACCGTGGCGCTCAGGCCGTCGGCGGCCGCCAGCGCGTCGGTGACGTCGCGGATGTCCGAGCCACCCTCCAGCACCATCGCGACGGCGAGGGCCGCGTTGGCCACGTTGTAGCCGCCCGGCAGCGAGGTGGAGGTGCGCAGCGTGCGCCCGTCGTGATGCGTCAGCGTGAAGGCGGACCCGGTGCCGTGCGGCGCGACGTCGGTCACGACCCAGTCGGCGGCCTTGCCCGGCAGGGTGGTGAGCGTCGCGACCGGGATCTGGGCCTCGTTCGCCATGCGGTCGCCCCAGGCGTCGTCGACGGTGACGACGCCGCGGCGCGCGCGGGCGGGCGTGAACAGGTCGGCCTTGGTGGCGAAGTAGGACTCGAAGTCGCCGTGGAAGTCCAGGTGGTCCTGGGTCAGGTTGGTGAACCCGGCGACGCCGAAGACGATGCCGTCCACGCGGTGCTGCGCCAGGGCGTGGGAGGAGACCTCCATGGCCAGGGTGCGCACGTGGTCCTCGCGCATCGCGGCGAGCAGCGCCTGGAGGTCGGCGGCCTCGGGCGTGGTCAGCGTGCTGGCGATGACCCGGTCCCCGGAGCGCGTCTCGACGGTGCCGATCAGGCCGCCGATCCAGCCCAGCGCCCGCAGCAGGTGGTCGAGCTGGTAGGTCGTGGTGGTCTTGCCGTTGGTACCGGTGACGCCGAAGGTCATCAGGTCCTCGGCGGGGTTGCCCAGCACCCAGGCGGCGACCTGGCCGAGGATGGCGCGGGGGTCCTCGGCGACGAGCACCGGGGTGGTGCTGCCGGCCCCGATCAGCTCGGCCCCGCGCGCGTCCGTGAGGATCGCGGTGGCCCCGCGCCCGACGGCATCCGCGGCGAACTGCGCACCGTGCGCGCGGGCGCCGGGCAGGGCCACGAACAGGTCCCCCGGCTGCGCGACCCGGTTGTCCGAGGCGACGCAGGTGACCGCGGCGTCAGCGGCGTGACCTGGGGCGATGGTGAGGCCGAAGGCGACGGCGAGGTCCGAGACCTGGCGCGCTGTCGTGGCGGCCGGTCGGATCCGGTCGATCGGGGATGTCACGGAGAAGAACCTACCGTCTCCAGGGACGGGGTCTCGTCCTGGGTGTGGGCCTTGGGTGGTGGTTGTGGGGTGGTCCGGGTGTGGTGTAGCCGGATTCTCCGATGTCGCCTGCCTGCGACTCGACAGCAGCCCCTATGAAGCAAGTCCACCGTCCTGAGACGACAAACAACACGGGGAACAAAGCCGAGAGCAACGCGATGGCAAGTCCGCCGCAGCCGACCTGCACCCATGACATGAATCATTACCGAAGGCCAGGAGCGCCAAGCCAGTTTGACTAGGTCAGCACGTCATTACCTCTGCCAGCCACTCCCACTCGCCGGGCCGAGAACGCAGACGAATAAACACCTGTTCGAGACAATCATGCAGGCTAAGAGCCTCGGCACGAATGAATCCTTCAGCCCCGAGCCCTGGCCCGGATAAGACCACTGTCCAGGGCTCGCCGCCTCCGACCATTCTCTCGTCATCCACCTTGAGGATCATGGTGACACCGGAACGGCCAAGTTCCTCCATGAGCCGCTCGATGCGTACCCCTTGCTCGCTCATTTGAATCCCCTCAATGCCGCAGAAATTTCGCTGACGTCACGCAACTGGCCCTTGCCGACTCTATCAATGACGCTTCGGAGATCAGCAGACGACGGGCCACTTGTGACGTTGTTTCTCTCCATTAGTCGCTCCACCACAGCCTGGGCCGTACGCTTATTACCATTGTTAAACATGTGCCCGCCTGCAACATCCCGAATCACAACGGCGGACTTATCCCAGAAGCTGTTATAACGATTAGCGTTCTCCAATGTGTTTGCTGGCGTGCCACTCAGCAATGTTTCACCACCGAAACTGCGGTTGATGTCCGTGACCTCGTCAGGGGTCACGCTCACCTTGAAGCCACCCCTGCCTACTCCCTTAGTGCCGAGCAGTCCGATGACGAAAACGCCAGCGAGGCCAACCGCTTCGGCGTTGTTTCCCCCCGCGACGGCGTCACCGATCTCTTGCCCGTCGGCGATAGTGCCTTCCACAGTCGCTTGTGGCATTCCGGCGATCGTCGAACTGTAAGAACTGCACTCATCTGTGGCCTTGAGGTCAAAGTTGCAGGCCCACCATTGGCTGGCGAACGCCGCCATCCCGTCGATCTGCTCGCGCCACTTCCGGTCAGCCGCAGCGTCGGCGTCATCGAACCACGCGGGATAGTGGATCGGCTCTTCCGCACCGGGGCAGATGAACAGGTACGTGCACCAGACGTCGACCACGACGGGGATGTCGTCACCTGGGCCGGAGGTGTCTCCACTGCTGTAAGCACGTTCGCCCTCGAGGTAATCCTGGGAGTCTGAGTCGCTGAAGCCCACGCCTTCCTGGTGCCAAGGGCGCGGCTCAAGGCCGTCGGGGTCCCAGTATGTGGTCGGGTTGTTGTTGGCGTAGGAATACCCGTTCCACTGCTCCGGGTCAGTCAGGTCCATGACCGGGTCCACACTCAGGAACCTGCCGATGGTCTCGTCGTACCACCGTGCCCCCACCAACGTCAGACCAGTGGCCTCATCCCGGACCTTGCCCAGGAACTCGTGGTCACCCGGAGCCGAGACCCCACCCCGTTGCTCACCGAACGGCAGCGTGTAGTGCTTGTCCACGCTCGTGGTGGTCCAGTTGGTGTTGTGCACCGACGCCAGCGGCGTGCCGTGCGGGTCGTTGATCAGCGACGTCACACCACCGAGCCCGTTGACGGTACGCATCGCTACCGTCTGCCCGCCGAAGCTGTAGTAGCGCGCCCCGGTGACGGTGCCGTTGGCGGCCTTGGTGATCTCCTGACCACCGAGGTACACCGTGATCGACCCGTCCGGCGCAGTCCGCATGATGCGGTCCCCGTCAGCGGTGTAGAGGTTGCGGCCGGCGGCCGTCGTCGTCGTGCCCGTGCCACGGACCGGTCCCGTACCCGAAGACTGGTCACCGTCGGTGTCGTCGTCCCCGGAGCCCGGGTCGGGCTCCGCGTAGACGGTGGTGGCAAGGCTGGTCGAGGCCAGCTCGGTCTCGTGGTCCCAGCCCAGTGACAGCTTCGTGGTCAGGTAGTCGCTGTCCTGCGTCTGGGTCAGCGTCCGGCCCGCGTTGTCGTACGTGAAGGTCGACGCCGTGCTCCCGCTCGGCCCGTCCGTCGTGATCGACGTGACCGCGTGCGGCCCGGCGAACTCGCCCACGTCAGTGGCATCGCCGTCCGCGTTGAGGTCCCGGCTACCCGCGTAGGAGTAGTCCATCGTGGTGGTCTGACCACCGTCGATGTCGCCGGCAAGGCCGCGAGTGCGGTAGATCTCGCTGGTGCGGTTGCCGAGCGCGTCGTACTCGAACGAGGTCCAGTACGGCGCGGCTCCGCCCAGTGCGGGGATCGACCTCGTCAGCCCGCAGTTGCCGGTCGCCGGGGTCCACGCCTCGGTCAGACGGCGCAGAGAGTCGTACTGGTAGCACTGCCGGTCTGCTGCGCGGCCCGTAGCGGTGGGCCGGTCCTTGACCGACAGCACGTTCCCGGCGTCGTCGTACGCGTAGGTGAGATCGAGCTCGGTACCACCGATCCGTTCCCGATCCAGCTTCACGCGCTGCAGTCTGCTGGTACCCGTCTCGTACCCGTATGACACCACCGTGCCATAGGTGTTGCCGAGGTCGAGGTA
Organism: Promicromonospora sp. NPDC050262; assembly: GCF_040655935.1. Lineage (NCBI taxonomy): Bacteria > Bacillati > Actinomycetota > Actinomycetes > Micrococcales > Promicromonosporaceae > Promicromonospora > Promicromonospora sp. NPDC050262. The sequence continues at coordinate 142,098 of NZ_JBFAKX010000013.1, forward strand.
CGCCAGCCGGCCGAAGACGTCGGTGCGGCTGGACGCAACATACGTGCCCCACCCGAACCCGCCGCCCATCCACTCGGCGACGCTCGTTTCGTCGTCGTAGTGGGTGGTCACGGTCTCCTTGCGCAGACCGCCCGCCGCCGGGTACGTGGTCGACGCGAGCTGGCCGTCCGCGGTGTAGGTGGCCTTCTGCTCGTAAGTGCCTGCCAGGCCGGCCATCTTGGTGGTGCTCGGAATGACAGTCACCGTGCTGGTCGGCCGGTACGCCTTGTCGAAACCGGTCAGCGCAGTGACGAACTCTCCGCCCCCGTCGGCCGACGACGCGACGCGCGTCGAGCTGGTGACCTGTCCCTTCGCACTTGGCGGGTTGGGACCCGCGTAGGACGTCAGGACGTCGTAGGTCCACTTGGCCCGGACCGCACCCGTGGTCGAGTCCTGCCGGACGGCCATGCGGCGTCCGAGCTTGTCATAGGTGTAGAAGAGCTTCTGGTTCGCACCGTTGCTCACCGACGTGGTCTGGCCCGCGGCGTCGTACTCGGTGACCGTCTTGCCGGCGTCCGGGTCGACAGCCTCGATCTGCCGGCCGAGCTTGTCGTACTTGTACGTCCAGGTGTTGTCCTCGGTGTCCAGCACCGAGGACAACCGTCCGGCCTTGTCGTAGCGGTACCGGGTGGTCTGCTCGTCCAGGTCCAGGACGCCGGCCAGCGTGCGCATCGCCGCATGCTCGACCGGGTCGCGCAGGAACTGGCTCAGTGCCACGGTCCTGCCACGGGCGTCGACCACGGTCTGGGTCGGGGTCGCGCCGTCCGGAGGGATGACCGTGGTCGTGGCGCCGTCGTAGTACGTGGTGGTGCGCCACTGCTCGTAGGCCGGGTTCGTGATCGTCCCCGTGAACAGGGCCTCGGTCCGCACCCGCCCCAGGCCGTCGTACGTGTAGACCGTGGTGGCGTCCGGCTGCACGGCCGCGCCCACAAGGGTCGTGCTCGGGTTGCCCGTCGCGAACCATCCTGAGGTCGTGAACGAGACCCGGCCGTTGGCGTCGTACTCCGTGTCCGTGACGATCCGGCCGTGGGTGGCCTCGTCGTCCCCGTCCAGGGACTCCGTCTGCGTCTGGACCGGACGGAGCAGACCGTCGTACAGGGCAACCGACGTGTGATAGCTGGTGCCGTCTGCAGCGAGCGTCTTGGTGGTCACCGTGTTCACGCCGTTGCGCGAAGTCGAGTACGCGTAGGTGACGTTCGCCGACTTGCCCTCGCGGTCCGGGTACGTCACGGAGAGCAGACGACCGGCGGCGTCGTAGGTCGCCGTCGTGGGGCGAAGGTTCGGGTCGCTCACCGTGGTCGGGACGCCGAGCAGCGGGTGCAGCGTGGTGGTGGAGACGTGCTCGGTCAGGGTGACGCCGTCACCATCACCGTCGCCCGTACCGTCCGGGTCCGGGCTCGTCGTGGTCACCTGGGTGAGCACCCCGTTGGCCTCGACGTACCCCGTCTTGGACAAGCGCCCCAGCAAGTCCGTCGAGCTCGTCGTCCGGCCGCGATCGTCGTACGTGGTGACCACCCCCGGGGAGGTGTCGTTGAGCACGCCGTCCTTGTCGTTGGTCTGCACCTTTGTCGGCAGACCCTGCGTGGGCGGTGCTTTGTAGCCGAGCCTGTCATAGCTGATCCACGATTCGCCGACCAGGTCAGCCGGTTTGTTCGGCGTCACCCCGCAGCGCACGCTTACGGTCTCCGTCGACGAGGGCGCCACGATGTGCTTGCCATCGTTGACGGCGTACTCCGTCGTGGTGCACAAGTCGTCAGACGTGATGTTGTCTTCGGCCGACTCGGAGAAGGCCCCGTAGTTGTCGACCTCGGTGACCTGACCGTTCGCGTCATAGTCCGTGTCAGTTCGCGTCACGTACTCAAGCGACCCGTCGGCAAGGTATGAGGCGTTGTACGTGTCCACACGGAGAGTGCGCGATGCAACGAGCAGGTCGTCCGTCCCGGCACTCCCGGTGCTCGCCGTCTGCTCGGCCTCGGGGATCGTGACGGACTTGGAGACCTCGGTGGAGCCGTTGAGCACCGAGTTGATGACCGGCATCCCGGCGAACCGCTCGTGGTCCGTGACCTTACGGGTGGTGATCGAGTCCACGGACAGGTCAAGGATCGCACCCGTGCCCTGCAGGTACTGGGTCCGGGTCTTCGCCGCGACGGAGCCCGTCCCGGTCGTGGTGGTCACGGTCTTGTACCCGCGGTTGACCGAGAACGTCCGGTCCTTCTTGGGTGTCAGGGGGTCGTCGATCCGCGCCCACTCGATGCCGTCGCTGTAGGTGTAGGAAGTGACGACAGGCAGGTCGAGCCCACTCTCACCCGGCGACTGGGTCACCTTGGACACCATGTAGGCGTGGAAGTACTCGCTGCGCGGCTCGGGCATACCCCACGGGTGCCACACCACGGGGAAACACCGCGACGCGTTCGCCGCCTGCTCCTCGATCTTGATGTAGCCCTGCGGGACGGTGGAATGGTTGCCGGCCGGGCAGTCGGTCGGGGTGTACTCGATGTCGATTTTTGCACCGGTCTCGGTGGTGATCCCCGTGACCCGGATGCGGTTCATGGCCGGCAGGCCATCGGCCACCGTGTCCGCGACGCGGCCCGGCAGCTGCCGCTCGCCCTGGAACCGGATCGGGTCGAAGACGACGTCGTCCGTCGTCGCGCTGCTGGGACCGTTGGCGGTGCGCTTGATCGCGTCCAGCCAGAGGATCCGGCCCGTGCCGTCACCCGGGTCACGCCACTTCTGGGTCAGCGCGACCGTGTCCTTGGCCGTCAGCGTGCCACCGACATTGACCTTCGTCACCACGGTCGTCAGGCGCTTGGTCGAGAAGAACGCCGGGCTTCGGACGTCCGGGCAGCTGGTGCTCGACGAGCACTCCAGGTCCACGGGCGTGTCGTGCCACCGCACCGCACCCGCCGTCGTACCGCGATCGGTGATCTCGCAGTCCGTCGCCACAACCAGGCAGCGCTCGGCGACCGCGAAGTCGACCAGGTTCGGGGAGCCTGCGCCGCCCGCGTCGACCGGCTCGGACCCGGCGCGTGTGCCGTAGCTGATCCAGTCGAGCGTGCCGCCGCGCGTGTAGGTGCGCGTGGCGCCCGTGTTGTTGTTCGCGCCGTACCGGTTGGTCTCGCTCGCGTACCGGTACGTCATCGTGTTGTCCGACGTGTCGCGGACATAGTCGAGGTTGAACCGCCAGCCCATCACGCGCCCGGAGTCCGCAAAGGCGGCCTTGTAGCCGGGCTCGCTCGGGTGGTTGGAGTACACCGGGACGGTCCAGCGCGAGTTCTGCGCCAGCGTGTCCCCGGAGTACCGCTCGTCCTTGCCGAAGAAGTAGGTGGTGCCGTCGGTCGTCGTGACCTTCCAGTACTCCCCGGCCCAGCCCGCGTCGGTCTTGGCGGCGTCGCCCGTCGGGCGTCCGTACTGCTGCACGAGCGTGCCGTCGTCGGACTCCGGACGCCACTCGATGACGCCAGCCGTCGCAGCGTCGTCGTCCTTCACCAGGGCCGACGATGTCCCATTGAACACCAGGAACGCGTTGTCGCTGTCCCAGCACAGGTCGCCCGTCTTGCGCGAGGCGTTGTTCGGTGACTGTCCGCCGACCTCGTCGCGGTCCTCCGAGCAGGGCACGTACCGGCGCTCCACGAACCCGCTGGTCATGTCCCATCCGTCCCCGATCCACGAGGACTGGTTGTTCGTGCTGGACACCCGCCCGTCCAGGGCGGCGCTCGAGTAGCCGATGGCGAGTTCGGGCGAGGGGCCTGCGGCGGGAGCTGGGGCCTGGATCGGGTACGACCAGCCCAGCGAGCCCGTGCCGCCGCTGACCGACCACGAGGACGCCGACGACAACGGGGTGGCACCCCAGTCGCCGGCCCCGGAGCTGGTGCCAGCCGTGACGGCGAACGTGTCGCCGCCGCCCGCCGCGAGCGTGCTCGCCTGCGTTTCGACGGCGGCGCTCTTCGTCGAGTCAGCGGACTTCTCGGCGGTACCCGCGACGGCGGCCGAGGCCCCCGCTGCGGCCAGGTCGAGCGTCGCCGTTACCGTCCCCGCCTCGACGTCGTTCGTCGACTCGACCGGTGTGGGCGAGCATGCCTCCAGGTCCGGGGTCGTGGCGTGACACTCCGGGATGCGGACGATGCCGAGACGGCCGGACCAGTCGGCGCCCGCAAGGTCGGTGAACTCGTCGTAGTCCACCTGGACGTCCACCTGCCGCACGCCGCTGGCCGGCGGGGCCTCTGCCGAGGTGTCAGTGACGTCGAGAAGCACGCCGGAGATGCCGGCGCCGATGGCCGCGGCCTGGTCAGCAACCTCGACATGCACCTCAGAGGAAGCCTCGGGCGTACCGGCGGTCGGTGCCGGGGCGCCGATTTTCAGGTCGAGCCCGCCCAGCGCATTCTCTGGGACCGCTGTCAGCGTCTCAGGCACGGGGAGCGTGGCCTCGGCGGCTTCCGGCGTCTCCTGCACGGGGACGAGAGCCGGGTCGGCAGTCGGCTCCGGCGGAGTCGACACCGGCACGGGTGTCGGCGTGGCGGCGTCCGGGGCCGCGTCGTCAGCGGCCGCCTTGGCCGGATCCAGGTTCTCCGTGCGTGCCGCCAGGTCGGCGCCCTCGGCGTCCGCCGAGGTGGCCGGAGGCTCGTACTCGACGGTGAGCTTGGCGTCGTGCCGGTACCGCTTCCACCCCTGCGTCATGTCGGTCTCGTTGAGGGCCGCGAGGCCCAGGCTGAGCGTGCCGGTGTCGGTCGAGGCCAGGTTCTTCACGCCGGCCGTCGCGTCGAGGTCAACCCACCCGGCGTTGTCGCACGCCTCCTTGTGCGCGACCGTCACACGGGACAGCTCCGTACCGAAGGGAGCAATGCCCCAGGTGTCCCAGGTGGACGCCGCGTCGACCGGCCTCGTGCTGAAGAGCCGCACGGTCCGTGCGGTGCAGTCCCAGCTGTGCTCACCGAAGACACTGAACGTGGCTGACGTGATGGCACCCGGTTCGAGGAGACCGAGGTGGTCGAGGCCGGTGAACTGCCAGCCCAGGCGGAACTTGATGGTCTCGTTGCATTCGGCGACTTCGCCGACGTCGCACAGGCCAAGCCCCTGGTTGCCCTCGAACATGTACCCGCTGGTCACGTCGGGCGTGCCCTCGTGGACCATGAGCCACTCGTTGCCCGCGGACGTCACGGTCGGGTCGATCAGCGCAGGAAAGACCGTGTCCGGATCCGAGAGCAGGAAGTCGCGGTCCGGGCGGATCCGCACACCGACCGTGGAGGGTTCGGTCGCGCCCGCGGCGCCGAATCCGCCTGCCGCGTCGAGCGACTCGCCGCCCACGGACAGCTCGCCGCCGGTCAGGTCCTCTCCCGGGGCGGAGCTGCCCAGCGGGTCGCCTCCCGGTACGGCACCCGGCGTCGCACCGGTCTCGGTGTCCGTGGTGTGCCGAGCCCTGGCGGGGACCAGGTCCACCGGCATCGGAAGCTGCTGATCGCCGAGGAGCGGGGCCGTGGCCCGAGCTTCGGGGTCGGCGGCGTCCTCGTCACTGACCTGGTCCCATCGGGATGCTCGGGTGGGCCCGGCCGTGTCCTGGGTCGCAGGCGTGCCGCTCATGCTGAACAGCCCGGACGTGCCGGTGTCTGCCGGGGCGTCCCCGGAGGCCGCGGAGTCCCACATCTTCGGCTGCGGCGCGCGGAAGATCGGCTGCCCGAAGGCGTCGACGACGTCGAACCCGCCCGCGGCGCTCTGCGTGACCGTCAGGCCGGGCGAGGTGGTGACAGGGAAGGTGAGCTCGTCCAGGCCGAGCTTTCCGTCAGCACGCTTGGCGGCGGAGCGGTCTGCCAGCCGCAGCGCCGTCGAGATGCCGGTGCCGTCGGGGTTGATGGTGACGACCAGATCGGCGCCCTCGCCCGCGACGGCGGGATAGGTGACCGACTCACCCTCGACCACGGGCTCCGTCAGGTCGAACGGGCTGTCGTAGGTCAGCGTGTGACCGTCGCGGTTGATCGTCGCCAGCGGTACACCGGCGGTTCCGTCCGAGAGCGTGATCGGATAGACCGGTGCCGAGACCGACAACGTCCCGTCGCCCGGCGTCGGGTCGGTGATCCGGTTCGAGACCGGGCCCCAGGTGCCGCTGACCGCGGTACGCGTCGCAGTGGCGGTGACCTCCTCGGTCACGGTGCCGTTCTCGGTCGCGGTGAACGTCGACCACGGCGATCGAGCAGAGGCGATCTCGACGTCCTGCCCACAGGACTGCGCCAGATCGAGCGCGGTGTCCTGATCAGGCGCCGTTGCGGTCGAGGCTGACGTCAAAGCCTGGCACTCGATCCCCACGATCGGGCCGACGGCGAGCGCCGGCTGGCCCACGAGGGCAAGAGCAAGACCACTCGCGACGGCGACCACGCCGGCGCGTCGCGCTCTGGTACGCCATGCGGATCGCATCGTCCGCACCGTGCGGCGGGTCGCGGCGGACACACCACCACCCACACGTCCACCCAACGCAGTCACTCGTGTTCCCATCTGGTTCGTCAGCCCCCGCTTGCCGCCACTTGCTGCTCGTGCGGTCACTGGCCCGACTCCTCGATCGACTTGTCGCCCACGGTCGGATCGAGGGCCGGAAGCCCCGTCACGAAGTCGGTGCTGTCGGCGCCCTGGCAGAGCCGCCGAACCTTGTTCTCGGCGATGACCGTTCCTTCGAACACACGCACGTTGTCGATCTCACCGTCGAAGAAGTGAGCAGCTTCGTCGTTCCACATGCCACGTCCGATGACGGTCGCGCCTGTCGCGCGCCACATCGACGTCACGGTCGCCGTGGAATCGCTCCGGATCGGGTTCGCGGGTGCGGGGTTCTCCGGTGTTCCGATCGGACACACCCACAGGGACGCCTTGCCCGTGTCCTTGTTCCACGAGCCCGTCAGGTGCACCCACTCACCCGGGGTATAGGTGACCGCGGAGGACTGGGTGGCGCGCACGATCCCCGAGTTGAGAGCGTCTGTCTGGTACAGGTTGAACGACCAGCAGCCGCCATCGGTCCTGCACGATCCCCACCACATCAAGGCGAAAGGCGACTGGATAGTGCCGTTCTGGGAGATCACGATGTCATGGCCCGTGAGGTCCGCGTCCTGCGGAAGCCGCACATGAGCCGACACGACAAAGCTCTTGCTCGTGTCGATGCCCGCGCCAACGGTCGCGGCCCGGTCGTCCACGCCGTCAAGGGACAGCGCCTCGTCTCCGGTTCGCGATCCGAACAGTTCGTGCGGGCCGGCCACCCACGCCGGCGCGGTGCCGAGACCGTCGTCCTTGAGCGCCAGAGGTTCCTTGACCGTGACCCAGGACCCGTCCGCCACGCTGGTGCCGGTGCCTTCGTCCATCCGCCAGATGTGTGACTCCTGGGGAGCAGCAATGTCGATGAAGAACGCCGACATGTCAGAGATGTTGCCGGCACGGTCGACGGAGCGGACGTACACCGTCGCAGGCCCCGGCTTGGTCGGCGTGAAGGACACCACCGCTGTCCCCGCCGACGAGGTCGCGACCGACTTGGGCGTCGCAGTGTCCGTGAAGCCGTACTTGAACCGGACCACGTCCTTGGAGCCTGCCCAGCCGAACCGGAACTTGCCCGTGAGCCCGATGCCGCCGGCCTCGATGTTCTCGTTGGTGTAGACCGCTTCCACGCCTTCGCCGCTCGTCACGGCGTAGATGTTGGGCTTCTCGGGCTTCGTGATGTCCACGGTGAACTCGCACCACTTCGACCAGCCGCCCTCGCGGCCAGTCGAGTCCTTGGCCAGGACGTGCCACTTATAGACGACGTTGGAGAACAGCTCGTTCTCCGGCACCTGGATCTTGTGCGTGCGTGCCGAGGCCAGGTAGGAGGACATATAGGCGCCCCAGACCTGGACGCCGCTGTCGACCCGGAAGATCTGGAACCGCGCCTTGGTCGCGTTGCCGTCCGGGTCCCGGATGAACGCGGACAGCCGCGGCATGGTCGTGCGCAACACAGGACGGTCCGTACCCGTCTTGCACGAGTAGTCCTCCTTGCTGTGCCACGTCGTCAGGCTTGACGGGATGCCGGGGGCTCGGTTGTAGGTGACGGACAGCGTGGCGCGCGCGCTGGTGCTGCCGTTGCCGTCGTTGCGGCCGATGTACCGCTTCCAGCCGACCATCGTGGACTCGTTCGCCGACCGCACGCCCAGGGTGAGCGACGACCAGTTCGACGACGCGACCTTCTTCGCACCCGCCGTGACGTCGAAACCGACCGATCGCACCATCCCAGCGCAACCCGTGCGGTGCGTCACCAGCTCCCCGGCGAGCCGCGTCGACCAGGACCCACGGTTGTTCCACGTCGTCGCGCTACTGACCGCGTTCGAGCCGGTCTGGTACACCCAGACACCGGTCTTGTCGCAGTTGTAGGAGAAGGTGGCGTTGATGTTGAAGACCGCCTTCGTCACGTCCGCGGACGCCAGGCTCCCCACTCCGCCCAGGCCGCCGAACTCGTAGAGGATCCGGTGGGTACTGGTCAGGCCGCACTGATAGCCGGCGTACGGGTCGGGCGCCAGGCAACGACCGACACCTGCGTCACCGTCGAACTGGTACGAGGAGGCGCTGTCCGGCCAGGCGCTGCGCACAGCCGTGACCTCGGACAGAGTTCCCGACACGGCGAGCGCCGCGAACATCGGGAAGGCCGTCGTCTCGTCCTCTGCCGCAGCCATGATCGCGGCACCGACAGTCCCCTCTGTGGTGTCCCCGCCGTCGTCGGTGGGCACCTCGACCACCGCGCCGGGGGTCAACGGACCCGTGACCGGATCCGTCTGGTCGGCCGTGGTCGAGGCGGAGGGAGTGGCTGTCTCCGAGATCGCCGCACGTCCTGCGGTTGCCGCGGCGGGCTCCTCCGCAGGTGCCTCGGAGGTCCAGACCAGCGGACGGGACGACCGGAACACCTCGGGGTCATCACCGTCGGCATCGGGCTCAGCCGCGTGCGGATCGGTGACAGTGAAGGCACCGTGCTCGCGTGCGATCTCGAGGCCGGCTCCCGAGGCGTCCTTGGCGCTCACACCGAAGCCGAGATCGGCATCGAGCTCAGCGACGTGCGGGTTACGTGCCGCCGCCTCGTTCGCGAAGCGCAGCACCTGGCTGAACCCAGACCCGTCGGTGTTCACCGCGACGACCAGGTCGACGCCGGACGGCTCGCCGCCGGTTGACATGACGTCCGGGTACACGATCCGGTCACCTTCGACGGCCGGGTCGGTCAGCTCGAACGGTGCCTCGACGTCCACCACCTGGCCGTCCGCCGAGGTCATCCGCGCGAGGACGTCCGGCTCCGAGGTGGCCTCGTCGCCACCCGCGGAGAAGCTCATGGCCACCGCGGGAGCGGCAGGACTCAGGCGGCCGGACTCGTCCTCGGCCACTGCGGTCTCGATCGGCTCGAACACGCCGTCGCCATCGGCGTCGGACGCGTCCGCACTGCTCCCGATCTCCAGCCGCACCTGTCCCGACGGCTGCCCGAACGACGACTGCCAGGGCGTCTTCTCGTCGAGCGCCTCGACCTCGTGACCGCAGCGGGCGGCCGTCGCCAGCGCCACAGTCAGCGTCGGTTCCTCGACCGGGCACTCCTGGACGGGCTCGTCCCCCATCGCGGCCAGCATGCCGTCCGCGGCCCCGGTCGCGACGAGGGCGGAGGCACCTGTCGCCAGGACCACCAGCGCCGTCACCGCCGCCACCGCACTACCCGCGCGCGTCCGGAGACCCCGTGCCGCACGTCCCCACACTGTCGCCGCCGACCGGCGCACACCACCCAGGTCCGGAATATCCACAGAGAGGAGGTTATGGGCGAGAATCACCACTATTTGACCAAACAGCGGGTGATCTTTTCGATCACGTGACGAGGTTCGCCCCGGTGACCGGGTGCGACGCGACCCGCCGCCCGACCGGGACGGCGGCTTCCAGCCGTACCGACACCTTTGACCGACTACCCTTCGTCGACCTCGGCAACACCTACGGCACCGTCGCGCTACCGACCGAGGGCGATCGTCGCCGAGCGATCGCCAGCCTTGCCAAGTAACCTTGCCAACAAGTAATCTTGTGGATGGAGAGGTCAGTGGGGAAGGCACAGGGGTGGGATGCGGCGTTTGAGGCCGACGACATCGAGGAGCCGGTCATCCTTGAGCCGGCGCACCGGCATGGCGTCGCTGAGGAGGACATCCTGCACGCGTTGCGGTTCGAGCTGCATCACGTGGTTCAGGAGGACGGCATGGTGATGTTCGTCGGACCAGACCAGCAGGGCGTGTTGATCGAGGTCGGGGTCCTGGAGTGGTTCGGGCTCCTCGCAGTCGCTCATGCGATGCGCCCTGCCCGGGAGAAGTACCTGCGACGGAGGAAATGAATCAGATGCGACGAAACCTGGAAGCGCTGATCGCCAACGCTGATGCCCTTGCCGATCAGCTTGAGTCCTACGAGCCCAAGCCGGAAGACTTTGACGCGCCCGTTCCGCCGTTGATGGCGGTCAAGCTCGCAGCGTTCAAGCGGGACGCGGCCGAACGTGACCTGGCCAAGGCGGTGGAGGCTGCCCGCGAGCAAAAGGTGTCCTGGCGCAAACTCGGTGAAGCCATCGGTACCACCGGGGAGGCAGTCCGCCAGCGTTACTCCCACGCCTGACCGGCAGCACGGAGCAGCGGTCGAACAGATCTCACCGCCCGACCACTGCTCGCACGCGCCACCAACTACCGCGCCACCAGATCCGGCAGCTTCTCCCCCGCGGACAACGAGGTGTGCAGGTGGCACGCCACCAGACGCCCGTCCTCGGCCTGGGCCGTCCGGCCCAGCACCGGCAGCTCCGTGCGGCACACGTCCATGACGTGCGGGCAGCGCGGCGCGAACGGGCACCCGGGCTCGCGCTGGGACAGGTCCGGTGGCGCGCCGGGGATGCCCGAGAGGTCGCGTCGCGGCCCGTGCAGCGGAGGGAACGAGCCGAGCAGGCCCGCGGAGTACGGGTGCCGCGGGTGCGTGTACACGTCGCGCGCGGCGGCCGTCTCCACGATCTCGCCCGCATACATGACGGCGATGCGGTCCGCCACCTCGACCAGCAGGGACACGTCGTGCGTGATGAGCACCACGGAGAACCCCAGCCGCTCGCGCAGTTCCATGACCTGCTCCAGGATCTGGCGCTGCATCACCACGTCGAGCGCCGTGGTGGGCTCGTCCATGATGAGCACCTGCGGCTCCAGGGCCAGCGCCATCGCGATCATGACGCGCTGACGCATGCCGCCGGAGAGCTGGTGCGGGTAGGCCCGCAGGCGGTCGGCCGAGATGCCCACGAGCCGCAGCAGCTCCGCCGCCCGCTCCCGGGCCTCCCCGCGCCCCATCCGCGGCCGGTGCGCCAGGATGCCGTCCACGAGCTGCTTCTCCACCCGGAACACCGGGTTGAGCGAGCTCATTGCGCCCTGGAACACGATCGCGATGTCGCGCCAGCGGGCGGCCCGCAGCTCGGCGTCGGACAGGGCGAGCAGGTCCGCCCGCTTGCCGTCGCGGTTCGTGAGCCACACCTCACCACCGGTGATGAGGCCGGGCGGGGCGAGCAGCCGGGTCGCGGCATAGGCGAGGGTCGACTTGCCGCAGCCCGACTCCCCCGCCAGCCCCAGCACCTCGCCGCGGCGCAGCGTCAGGGAGACGTCGCGCAGCACGTGCGTGGGATCGTCGCCGAACCCGTAGTCGACGCTGAGGTTCCGGACCTCGAGGACCGGCTCCGCCGTCGTCGTCGCCGTGCCCGTATCGGCACCAGCGCTCGTAGCCGTGCTCATGACCGCACCTCCCGCACCACCGGGGTGAACCCCACGCGCGGCCGGATGCCCCGGCGACGCAGCGAGCGCGCGTGCAGGCCGGTGGACCGCAGGCGGGGGTTGACGATCTCGTCGATACCGAAGTTGACCAGGGTCAGCGCCATGCCGAGCAACGCGATGCACGCCCCGGCCGGCACGAACCACCACCACGCGCCACGCTGCAGCGCGAGGTTGTTCTGCGCCCAGAACAGGATGGTGCCCCAGTTCCAGTCGCTGACCGGCGTGATGCCGATGAACGACAGGGTGACCTGGGACAGCACCGCGAACGTCACGGTGCCCACGAACCCGGAGGCGATGACGGCCGTCAGGTTGGGCATGACCTCGGCGAGCACGAGGCGCCAGGTGCGCTCCCCGTTGGCCCGGGCCGCCTCGACGAAGTCGCGCTTGCGCAGCGACAGCGTCTGGGCGCGCAGCACGCGAGCGCCCCAGGCCCAGCCGGTGGCCCCGATGACCAGCGCGACGGTGAGCCCGCCGGCGGACGGGAGCTGCGCGGCGATCAGGATGATCAGCGGCAGCTGCGGGATGACCAGGAACATGTTCGACAGCGCGGACAGCGACTCGTCGCCGATGCCGCCGACGAACCCGGCGGTCACGCCCACGAGCACGCCCACCACGGTGGCGCTCACGCCGGCGACCAGGCCGACCACCAGGACGCCGCGAGCGCCCACGATGATCTGGGACAGGATGTCGCGCCCCGTGTGGTCGGTGCCCAGCCAGTGGGTGGCGGACGGCGGGCTGAGCAGCGCGTCGCTCACCTGGTTGGGGTCGTACGGCGAGAGCCACGGGCCCACCAGGGCGAGCAGCGTGAAGAAGCCGAGAATGACCAGGCCGGTGATGACCTTGCCGTTGCGCAGGAACAGCAGCTGGTTCTTCATCGGTCCTCCGTCCGGGTGCGGGGGTCGAGCAGGGCGTAGGCGAGGTCGGCCACCATGTTCGCCACGAGGACGGACAGGGTGATGACCAGGAAGCAGCCCTGCATCAGCGGGTAGTCGTGGGTGGAGACCGCCTGGTAGAGCGTGTAGCCGATGCCCTGGTAGGAGAAGACCATCTCCATGATCAGCGTGCCGCCGACGACGAAGCCGAGGGACAGCGCGAAGCTGGAGACCTGCGGCAACACGGCGTTGCGCGCGGCGTAGCCGAGCATGACCTGCCGCTCGGGCAGGCCCTTGGCGTGCGCCACGGTGACGTAGTCCTCCGAGGAGACGGTCACCATCATGTTGCGCATGCCGAGCACCCAGCCGGCCACGGACGACAGCACCACGGTGAGCGCGGGCAGGAACCCGTAGTAGATGACAGAGCCGATGAACTCGCCGCTGAACGCGGGCACCAGCCCGCGGTCGTAGCTGCCGCTGGACGGGAACCAGCCGAGGTTGACCGACAGCACGGCGATGGTGATCAGGCCCAGCCAGAAGTACGGCACGGCCTGGAAGAACGTCGCCACGGGCAGCAGCCCGTCGGCCCAGGTGCCGCGGCGCCAGCCGAGGAACGTGCCGATGAGCGAGCCGATCACGAACGCGATGATCGTGGCGACGCCGACCAGCCCGACCGTCCACGGCAGCGACTGGGCCACGATGTCGGCCACGGGCGTCGGGAAGTGCGTGAACGACAGCCCGAGGTCGCCCCGCAGGAGCAGACCCCAGTAGTCGACGTACTGCTGCCAGAGACTGGTGTCCTGGTCGAGGCCGAACAGCACGCGCAGCGAGTGCTCGGCGTTGCTGTCGATGCGGCCCTGCATGCGGCCCAGCAGCGCCGTCACGGGGTCGCCCGGCAGCAGCCGCGGGATGAAGAAGTTGATGGTGATCGCGGCCCACGCGGTCAGCGCGTAGAACACGACCCTGCGCAGCAGGAACCTCATGTGGCCGCCTCCCCGTTCGTACCCGACCCGTTCGCACCCGCGTGGCGGACGGCGGGCCCGACGTCGGGCCGCCCCTCCCGCTCGCTGTACCCCCAGCACGCGGCGGACCGCCCGGGGGCGACCTCGATCAGCTCGGGGGTCTCGGTGCGGCACAGGTCGGTGGCGTACGGGCAGCGCGGCGCGAACCGGCAGCCGGGCGGCGGGTCCACAAGGCTCGGCGGCTCGCCGCCGGTCCCCTGCTCCCGCACGGCCGCCGCTCCGACGCCCGCCAGGTCGTCCGGGTCGGGCGCGGAGGCGATGAGCAGCCGTGTGTAGGGGTGCAGCGGCTCCTGGGTCACGGACTCGGAGTCGCCGGTCTCCATGACCTGCCCCGCGTACAGCACGGTGGTGCGGTCGGCGAAGTACCGGGCCGAGGCGATGTCGTGGGTGATGTACAGGACGGCGATCCCGAGCCGGTCGCGCAGGTCGGCCAGCAGGTTGAGGATGCCCAGCCGGATCGAGACGTCGAGCATCGAGACGGGCTCGTCGGCGAGCAGCACCTCCGGGTCGGCGGCCAGGGCCCGCGCGATGGCGATGCGCTGCCGCTGCCCGCCGGACAGCTCGTGGGGGTACTTGTCCACGTACCGCGTGGCGGGCGTGAGGTGCACGCGCTCCAGCAGCTCGGTCAGGGCGGCCTCGAGCTCGGGGCCCCGCAGCGTGCCCCCGCTGGACTGGCGCCGGTGCAGGCGCAGCGCCCTCGTCAGGGTGTAGCGCACGGGGTGCACCGGGTTCAGGGACCCGAACGGGTCCTGGAAGATCATCTGCACGCGTCGCACGTACGCGCGGAACGCCCGCCGGCCCCGCAGGCGCACGTCGGCGCCGTCGAGCAGCACCTGCCCGCCCGTGATCGGGATCAGTCCGGCCAGCAGCCGGGCGACCGTGGACTTGCCGGAACCCGACTCCCCCACCACGGCCAGGACCTGGCCGCGGTGGAGCTCGAGGTCCACGCCGTCCACGGCGTGGATCGCCCGGGCGGGCGAGCCACCGCTGACGCGGCGCCCGCCCGCTCGGAAGTGCTTGGTGAGGCCGTGCGCGGCCAGCACCGGTGTGGTCTCGCTCATCAGCCTTCCGCGGGCTTGAGGTGCATCAGGATCTGGGCGGCCTGCACACCGGTGGGCTGGGGCTGGTTGTACGGGTCCTCCTCGGACGGCCAGCCCACGTAGTTCTGCGTCGAGTACTGCGCGGTGGCCGGGCGGGTCCAGATGGCGATGCCCGGCACCTCCTCGACGAACACCTTCTGGATCGTGTCCAGCGCCTCGGTGCGCGTGGCGTCGTCCGGCGCGGCGGCGTAGTCGGCGAGCGCCTGCGTGGCGTCGTCGTTCTGGAAGCGGCCGAAGTTCCACGTGGCCGGCTCGCCCAGCTTCTTGTAGTGGGCGCCGTCCAGGATGTCGGAGTACATGTCCCAGGGGGTGGCGCCGCCGTCGGTCCAGTGCAGCGTGGCCTGGAAGTCGCCGCCGGGGATGATGTCGGCGAACCAGCCGTCCTGGTTGACGGGGTTGACGGTGGCGGTGGCGCCGAGCTCGGCGGCGGAGTTCTTGATGAGGTCCAGGGCGGTCAGGTAGTCGTTCCAGCCGGCCGGGTTGACGAGCTCGAACGTCACCTCGTCGCCGTCGGGGTCGACGAGCTTCTCGCCCTCCCAGGTGTAGCCGGCGTCCTCCAGCAGGGCGCGGGCGCCCTCGACGTCGACCGCGTACTCCTGGTCGGCGTAGGCGGCGGAGAGGAACTCCTCGCCGGCGGGCAGGGGCAGGCCCGTGACGCTGGTCAGGGCGGGGTTGACGCCGGAGGTGGCGACGTCGACGAGCTCCTGGCGGTCGATGACCATGTTCAGGGCCTGGCGGAACGCCTTGTCGTCGAACGGCTTCGTCTCGTTGTTCAGGTAGAGCACGTCGATGCCGAGGCCGCCGGCGGCGTACTGGTGGTAGTGCTCCGGGTCCTGGGCGATGTAGACGTTCTCGTAGTCGGCGATGAACGTCCAGCCCCACTGCGCCTCACCGGTGGTCAGGGCCGTGGTCAGGGCGTTGTTGTCGTTGTACGACGAGTACCGGATCTCGGGGACGGCGGGCTTGCCGCCCCAGTAGTCGTCGCGGGCCACGACGGTCGCGGCCTGCGGCGTCCAGGACTCCAGCGTGTACGGGCCGGTGCCCACGGGGTCGGGGTTGGTGTCGGTGGTCGGGTCCTCGACGTCGGCCCAGATGTGCTCGGGCACCATGACCAGGTCGTACAGCTTGGACTGGTTGACGAACTGCCCGGCGGTGAAGCTGACGGTCACGGTGGTCCCGTCGGTCTCGACCGTGTCGTAGGGCAGGGCGCCGGTGTTGAGCGCCTCGAAGTCCTTGCGGAGCTGGATGGAGAACGCGACGTCGTCGGCGGTGAACTCCTCCCCGTCCGACCAGGTGACGCCCTCGCGGGGCGTGATGACGGCCTCGGTGAAGTCCTCGTTCCACTCGATGCTCTCGGCGAGCCAGGGCTCCGGGGCCTCGGAGGGCCGGGCCTGGTTGCGCATCATCAGCGGCTCGTAGATCGTGAACGCGTAGCCCAGCGAGAGCGCGGACGAGCCCGTGGCGAACGGGCTGTGGTTCTCGGTCTGGACGCCGTTCGGCATGCCGACGGTCAGGGTCTCCCCGCCGCCCGCCTGAGTGGCGGTGCCGCCACCGCCACCGCCGCTGCAGGCTGCCAGCAGCGCGACGGCCGCCGCGGCCGCCACGACGGCGACGTGCTTGTGAATCCTCACGGTGTGCCTCCTTGCACTCGTCCCGGTCGGGACAGATGGGGTCTGATCACTGGTTTCCGGCGCCGGGTTCCTCCCCGGGCCGGACGGTCAGCTCGTTGGTCAGGCGCAGGTCCGCGACGGACCTGCCCGTACGCAGCCGGTAGGTGCCCGGCGGCGTGGTCCAGCCCTTGGCCTGCGGGTCCCAGACCTGCAGCGCCCGGGTGGGAACTGGTACGCGGACGGTCGCGCTGCCCATGGCGGGCACGTCCGCCACCGCGAAGCCGCCGAGCCACCGCACGGGGCGGCTCGGGCCGCCCGCGGGCGCCTCGACGTAGACCTGGACCACCTCGCGGCCCGCACGGGACCCGGTGTTCCGGACGGTCACGTACGCGGTCAGCGTCGCGGGCGCGTCGTGGGACTGGCCCCAGGCGAGGACGGCGTCCTCGTACTCCCAGGTGGTCCAGCCCAGTCCGTGCCCGAACGGAACGGCCGGCGCCGGCGCGCCGTCCGGCCCGGCGGCCAGCCGCCGCTCCCAGGCGCGGTAGCCGACGTCGGTCCCCTCGGTGTAGTCGACGACGCCGCCCACCGGCCGCGCGTGCGGCACCGGGACGTCCTCGAAGCGTGCCGGGAGCGTCCACGGCAGGCGGCCGGACGGCTCGGTGGCGCCGGTCAGCACGTCGGCGAGCGCCGTGCCCGCCTCCTGGCCGGGCAGCCAGCCCCACAGCACGGTCGGCACGTCGTTCAGCCAGGGCAGCAGCACGGGCGCGCCCGCGTTGACGACGACGACGGTGCGCGGGTTCGCCGCCGCGACGCGCCGCACGAGCTCGTCCTGGTTGCCCGGCAGGTCGAGGTCCGGCCGGTCGTAGCCCTCGGACTCGACCTCGGCGGTGGTGCCGACCAGCACCACGGCGACGTCGGCGGCGGCAGCGGCGTCGACCGCGGCGGCCAGCTCGGCGGCGGCCGAGGGGCCGGGCAGCCGGTGCACCAGGGCGGCGCGCACGAAGTGCCCGTAACCCACGGCGTGCACCACCTGGACGGTCGCGTCCAGGTCGGCGGTGCCGCTCGCCTGCGCGAGCGTCGCGATCGGGTGGTTGTGCCCCGAGGAGAGCACCACGTCCTCGTCCACGCGGGTGGCGCCGGTCGCGACCTCCGCGTCGTCGACGAGCACCCGGTGCACGCCGACCGTGCCGACGCCCAGCTCGTGGGCGCCCGGCTCGTCGAGGCGGACGGTCGCCCGCAGGCGGACGGCGTCGGCGTCGGGCCGCACGTCCTCCAGCCAGCCGGTCCACTCCCGGGCGGTGCGCTCCTCGAGCGTGCTGCCGTCGGCGGCCAGGAGCTCGACGCGCAGGCCGGGCTGCCCCGTGACCGGGTCGGTGCACCGGTCGACGTCGAGCTCCGGCGGGTTGTGCAGGGCGCGGGCGCCGGCCAGCACGGTCAGCTCGGAGCCCTGCGGCAACGCGGCACGCAGCTCGTCGGCGGGGTAGGTGAGGTGGTCGGGCTGCACGAACGAGGAGCCGCCGCCCTGGAAGAACGGCTCGACGGCGGCGGGTCCGAGCAGCGCGACGCGCAGCGGGCGGGCACCCTCCTGCACCAGCGGCACCAGGCCGGCGTCGTCCTTGAGCACCACCACGGAGCGTGCGGCCAGCTCGCGCAGGAGCTCGCTCGACGCCGTGGTCGCGGCCTGGTCCGGCACGGCCTGGAGCACGAGGTGCGCGCCCACGCCACCGCCGTTCCCGTCGGCGGACCCAGGCAGCACGAGCCGGCCGGTGCGACGCGCGAGCCGCAGCAGGCGCAGCACCTTGTCGTCCAGCTCCGACGCCGCGACCTCGCCGGAGCGGACGGCGTCGAGCAGCCCGTCGCCCCACGCGCCGTCAGGCCCGGGCATCTGCAGGTCCAGGCCGCCCCGCACGGCGGGCACCACGGACTGCGTGGCGACCCAGTCGCTCACGAACAGGCCGTCGTAGCCCCACTCCTCCTTGAGCAGGTCGACCACGAGCGGCCGGTGCTCCAGCAGGGGCGCCGCGAGGCCCTCGGTGTCGGCGCCGTTGTAGGCGCCCATGACGGACCACGGGTTGACGTCGCGCACGAGGCGCTCGAAGGGTGCCAGGTAGGCCTCGCGCAGCGTCCGCTCGTCGAGGCGCGCGAGGTAGCGCGTGCGCTCGGTCTCGGAGTCGTTGGCGACGTAGTGCTTGACGCACATCCCGACGCCCCGCTCCTGCGCGGCACCCACGAGCGCCACCGCGATCTCGGCGGTCAGGTGCGGGTCCTCGGAGTAGCACTCGAAGTGCCGGCCGCCCACGGGCGTGCGCTGGAGGTTCACCTGCGGGGCCAGCACCACGTCGACGCCGTGGCGACGGGCCTCGGCGGCGAACAGCACGCCGCCGCGGCGGGCCAGCTCCAGGTCCCACGTCGCGGCCAGCGCGGACGGCGCGGGGAACATCGCGGACGTCCCGCCGTTCGGGCCGCGCACGCCGACGGGGCCGTCGGACAGCACCACCGGCTCCAGGCCGATCCGTGGCACCCCCGTGGTGGTCCACATGGACGCGCCCACGACGAGCGACACCTTCTCCTCGACCGAGAGCTGGTCCAGGAGCCGGAGCAGCTCGGGCTCCGGGGCGACGGCCTGCGTGGTAACAGCCTGCGATGACACGTGCTTCTCCGTTCGGCGGTGGACGGCTGACCGCATTCAACCACACTTACTTACTGGTAAGTAAGCCCGCAAAGTTCTGTATCGTGAGGGCATGCCAGACGCGACCGGGCAGGCTGCCCCGAAGGCCAAGCGACCCACCCGCGACGAGCGGCGGGAGGAGATCCTCGCCGCCGCCACGCGCGTGTTCGGGTCCAAGGGCTACCACCAGGGCTCGCTCGTCGACGTCGCCGCCCAGGTGGGCATCACGCACGCCGGGGTGCTGCACCACTTCGGCAGCAAGGACAAGCTGCTGTGGGAGGTGCTCGAGTACCGCGACCGCGTGGACGTGCAGCACCTGGAGGGCAAGCACATCCCGGGGGGCATGGAGCTGTTCCGGCACCTGGTCACCACCGCGAGGCTGAACGCCGACCGGCGCGGCATCGTGCAGGCCTACGCGGTGCTCACGGGCGAGTCCGTGACCGACGGGCACCCGGCGTCCACCTGGGTCGCCGAGCGCTTCTCCGTGCTGCGCGGCGAGATCTCCCAGGCCGTGCGCGAGCTGGCCGCCGAGCGGGACGTGACCCTGCCCGAGGGCGAGCCCGAGCGCGCCGCGGCCGCGGTGATCGCCGTCATGGACGGCCTCCAGCTCCAGTGGCTGCTCGACCCGGAGGCCGTCGACCTGGCGTCGGCCACGGGCTTCGCCATCGAGTCGATCCTGACGGCCACCCTCGGCGCCGCCGTGCGGATCGCGGGCTCCTGACCCGCGACCCGCACGGCCGCCTCACCACTCGGTCTTGAGCCGCCGCTCCTGGTCCTCGCTCGGCGGCACGTCCATCTTCTGCAGCGTGAAGCCCATGACGTCGCTGAACACCGGCGCCGCGACGTCACCGCCGAAGATCGAGCTGTGCGGGCTCTTGAGGAACACCGCCACGGTGTACCGGGGGTCGTCGGCCGGCGCGACGCCGATGAACGACGCCATGTACGTCCAGCCGCCGCCCGCGGGCATCTGCGCGGTACCGGTCTTGCCCGCCACCCGGTAGCCCGGCACGGCCGCGTTGGTACCCGTACCGCCGTCCTCGGTCACGGCCTCCATCATCTCGACCAGGGTGTCCGCGGTCTCCTGCGAGATGACCCGCTCACCCGGCTCGCGCCCGGCCGGCGTCGTGACGCCGTCGGGGCTCGTGGAGCCCTCGAAGAGCGTCGGCGTCATCCGCACGCCGCCGTTCGCCACCGTCGAGAACACGCTGGTGGCCTGCATCGCGTTGACGGACAGGCCCTGCCCGAACAGCACCGCGTACTGCGTGCGGCCGTCCCAGTCCGCGACGTCGGCGGGCGGCATGAGGCCCACGGACTCGCCGGGCAGGCCCAGGCCCGTCGGCTCCCCGAACCCGAACTTGTACAGGTAGTCCTGCCGGGTCTGCAGCGGGATCTTCTCGCCGGCCTGCACGGTGCCCGTGTTCGACGACTGCGCCAGCACGCCCGTCAGCGTCAGCCGCTGCACGGGGTGCTCGTGCGAGTCGCGGAAGGTCTGACCGTTCGGCGTCGTGTAGGTGTACGGCACGGTGAACCTGCTGTTCGGGTTCCAGTAGCCGCCCTCCAGCGCCGCGGCCATGGTGATCACCTTGCCCGTCGAGCCCGGGTCGAACACGTCCTTCACGGCGCGCGAACCGCCCGCGACGGCCGACGTCGACCGGTCGTTCGGGTTCACCGCACCCGAGTCCGCGAGCGCCACGATCTCGCCCGTGCGCACGTCCTGCACGATGGCGATGCCGTACTCGGCGCCGGTGGTCCGCTTGGCCTCGTCGATCGAGTCCTGGGCCTTCCACTGGATGTCGTGCACCAGCGAGAGCTGGATGCTGTCGCCCGGGACCGCCGGGACCGACTCCTGGCCGGCGGCCGGGATGCGCAGGCCGTCGAGGCTGCGCTCGTACGTGTCCGAGCCCGCGGTACCCGCCAGCAGGTCGTCGTACGCCGCCTCGATGCCGCCCTGCCCGGTCTGCTCGTCGTCCACGAAGCCGACCAGCGAGCCCGCGACCGTGCCGGCCGGGTAGGTGCGCCGCGAGGTGAGGTCGGTCCGGATGTACGCCCGGATCTGCAGGTCCGCGACGGCGCGCTGCACCTGCGGCACCACGTTCTTCGCGAGCACCTTGTAGCGGGACTCGCCCACGAGCTTGGCCGCCAGCTCGTTCTTGGGCTCGTCGAGGATCGGCGCGAGGAGCTGGGCGATGCCCAGGGCGCCGTCCTGCACCTTGTTGCCCTCGGCGTCGACCCGCCCCGAGCCGCGGAAGTCCTCGATGGCGACCGGGTCGCCCACCACCGTGTACCGGTCCACCGAGGTGGCCAGCACCACCCCGTTCGCGTCCGTGATGTCGCCCCGGTGCGCGGGCGTCACCGCGGTGGCCGTGCGCGCGGCCTCGGCCTTGGCGGCCAGGCTCGGGCCCTCGATGAGCTGCACGTGGACCAGCCGCACCAGGAAGACGAGCACCACCACCGCCGCGATGCCCACGAGCCAGCGCTGCCGTACCTCCGGCCGGCCCGGCCGGGGCGGCAGCGGCCGGGCCACCCGCGACCGCGCGGGGCGCGGCTGCTGGGCGGACGCCGGGCGTGGGGCACCGGGTGCCTGAAGGCCCAGCCGTGTGCTGGTCGCACGCGGCTGGGCCTTCGTGGGCCGGGCCCTGGTCGGCTGAGCCTTGGTGGGCTGAGCCTTGGCGGGCTGAGCCTTCGCGGGCCGGGACGTGGCCTGGGTGGAGCGGGCCTTCGGCGGCTGGGCCTTGCCCTTCGCCTGGGGCGGCTGGGCCTTGCCCTTCGCCTGGCGCGGCTGGGCGGAACGCGGGCCGGCAGCGCGCCCCGACGGGGTGCGCTGCCGGCCCGAGCCCGACGTCGGACCCGTCACTGGTCCGTACCCTTCACCACCTTGCCGGTAAGGACACTGACCATGGTCGGGTTCTCCGCCGGCACCATGCCGAGGCTGCGGGCCTTGGCGGGCAGGTCCGTCTCGGCCGCGCTCAGGTCCTCCTGCAGCACCTGGACGTCCTGGGCGGTCTGCGCCACGTCGCCCTGGAGCTGCGACATCTCGTAGGAGCCGCGCGCGAGCGTGGTGTTGAGCACCAGCACCGCCACGAGCGAGCCGACCATCAGGGTGGCGCACAGCACGAAGAAGGGCACGCGACTCTTCGCGTGCAGCGGCGCGCGGACCACGTCCAGGCGGCGGCCGCGCTGCGCGGCGCCCCCCGAGATCGCGGTCAGCGGTGCCCTGCGGGTGCGAGGCAGCTCGGCCGGACGGACTGCGCGGGCCGTCGCGGCGTTGGTAGCACTCATCGGCGGTCCTCCTTCGTTGTGTGGTGCTTGGTGGTGCGGTTCAGCAGGTGCTCGGGCGTGGGGCGCAGACGCCGCGCGGCGCGCAGCCGGACCGACGCCGAGCGCGGGTTGCGCTCCAGCTCCTCGGCGTCGGCCTCCTCCGCGCCCCGGGTGAGCGCCTCGAGATAGGGCCGGTGGGTCTCGGGCTCGACGGGCAGGCCGGGCGGGGCCGACGACGTGGTGCCCTGCGCGATGGCCCGCTTGACGATCCGGTCCTCGAGCGACTGGTACGACTCCACGACGATGCGGCCGTCCACCGCGAGCGCCTCGATCGCGGCGGGTACGGCCCGCTCGAGCACCTCGAGCTCGCCGTTCACCTCGATGCGCAGCGCCTGGAAGGTGCGCTTGCCCGGGTGGCCGCCCGTCTTGCGGGTCGCGGCGGGGATGACGGCGCGCAGCAGATCGACGAGCTCGCCGCTGCGGTCCCACTCCCGCTCGGCCCGACGGCGGACGATCGCCCGCGCGATCTTGCCCGCGAAGCGCTCCTCGCCGTACTCCCGCAGGATCCGCGCGAGGTCGCGCTCGTCGTACGTGTTGAGCACGACGGCCGCCGTCAGCTCCTGGGTGGAGTCCATGCGCATGTCGAGCGGGGCGTCCTGCGCGTAGGCGAAGCCGCGGTCGGTCTCGTCGAGCTGGAGCGAGGACACCCCGAGGTCCATGAGCACGCCCTGCACGGCGCCGCCGGCGTGCGCGTCGACCACCTCGGTGATCTCGTCGTACACCGCGTGCACCGGCGTGAACCGGTCGCCGAACCGGGCCAGCCGCTCGCCCGCGAGGGCGAGGGCCTGGGGGTCGCGGTCGATGCCGATCACGCGGGCCGCCGGGAGCTGTTCCAGCACGGCCTCGGTGTGGCCACCCATGCCCAGCGTGCAGTCCACCAGGACCGAGCCGGGCTCGGCGAGCGCGGGGGCGAGCAGGTCGACGCAGCGCTGGAGGAGCACCGGGAGGTGGCGGTCGGCGGCGTCACTGCCGGTGCCGGGGCGGTCGTCGGTCGCGTTCATCGGTGTCTCCCTCCTGCGTGGTGCTGGTCCTGCCGTGCTGGTCCTGCCGTGCTGGTCCTGCCGTGCTGGTCCTGCCTGCCGGGGGCCGCCCGGTCAGGTCTCCCTCCGCACGGTTCCGGCGGCGGGGAAGTGCGCCGGATCCTGCGGGAGGAGGCCTGGCCGTACGGCCGTCCCCTCGCCCTGCCTAGAAGCTCAGCCCGGGGAAGATCTCCTCGGCCTGGTCGATGTAGTCGGGTTCGGTCTGTTCCTGATATGTGGCCCACGCCTGCGCATCCCACACCTCCACGCGGGTTCCCACCCCGATCACGACCACATCGCGGTCGAGACCGGCGTACGCCCGCAGGTGCGTCGGGATGGAGACGCGGCCCTGCTTGTCCGGGACCTCGTCGCTCGCTCCCGCCAGGAAGTTTCGCGTGTAGTCCCGTGCTGCCTTGCTCGTCACCGGCGCCTGCCGGATCTGGGTGTAGATCTGCTGGAACTCGTCCATCGGCAGAAGAAAGAGGCACCGCTCCTGCCCTTTGGTCATCACCAGACCGCCGGACAGTCGCCCCCGGAACTTGGCGGGAAGGATCAGGCGCCCCTTCTCGTCGAGCTTCGGGGTGTACGTGCCGAGGAGCAGACCCAGACCTGCGAAACCTTCTGCCATCGCAGTCATGGGCCGACACCTCCTTCCGCTCCCGCATACTCCACGCTACTCCACTTTCCACCACCACACTCGGAAAAACCGTGGGGAGAACTGCCCACCAGCCATCAATGCGCAGGTCAAAGAGGTAAAGAGCAGGTGGAGCAAATTCATGTCCGGCGTGGCGTGGAATGTCCCGGTAGGCGGCTCTGGTCCGCGGTCTCGCACGGGTCCGTCACCTGGCGAGACGTCGTTTCACCAGGGCGAAACAAGCCCTGGGATGTGTGAAGACCGCGTGATGCACTCAACAGAGTGCTTTACATCTCTACTAGGCTGGTCCAGCCGGGGCGAGCGACAGCCGCCCCGCTTCCGAACAGCGCGTACATGCGCGAGAAACCGGCCTGACTCCCGGCCCGATGGAGGTCCCCAGTGCACACGGAACGCGCCACGTCCGGCCTCACGGATCCTCGGTTCGGCGGAGCGCCCGCTCCGCAGGCAGCCCCCGGGCCAGGTGCGCTCGACGAGCTCGTGGAGACCATGGCCCGCGTCCGGGGTGCCGTGGAGTCCGTCGTGACGGGCCGGCCCGGCCTCGCCGACATCACCCTCGCCGTCCTCCTGGCCGAGGGCCACCTGCTCGTCGAGGACGTGCCCGGCGTCGGCAAGACCACCCTCGCCAAGGCCGTCGCGCGCAGCATCGACTGCCACGTGGGCCGCATCCAGTTCACGCCCGACCTGCTGCCGAGCGACCTCACCGGCGTCAACATCTTCCGCACCGGGAGCCACGAGTTCGAGTTCCGGCCGGGGCCGGTGTTCAGCAACATCGTCATCGGCGACGAGATCAACCGCGCCTCGCCCAAGACCCAGTCCGCGCTGCTGGAGTGCATGGAGGAGGGCCAGACCACCGTCGACGGCACCACCCACCAGCTCCCCCGGCCGTTCCTCGTGGTCGCCACCCAGAACCCGGTGGAGATGGAGGGCACGTACCCGCTGCCCGAGGCGCAGCGGGACCGGTTCATGGCCCGCATCACCGTGGGGTACCCGGACATCGACGCCGAGATGCTCATGCTCGACCGGCAGGAGGCCAGCACGCCGCTGGCGCACCTGGAGGCCGTGACCGACGGGCACACGCTGCTGCGGTTCGCGCAGCTCGTCCGGTCGCTGTACGCCTCCCCCTCGGTCAAGCGGTACGTGGTGGGGCTCGTCGGCGCCACGCGTGAGCACCCCGGCCTGCGACTGGGCGCCTCCCCGCGGGCCTCGCTCCAGCTCCTGCGCGCCGCCAAGGCCATCGCCGCCATGGCGGGCCGCGACCACGTGCTGCCCGACGACATCCAGCGGCTCGCCCGGCCCGTGCTGGCCCACCGCCTCATCCTCACCACCGAGGCGCGTCTCGGCGGCGTGACCCCCGAGACGGTCGTCGACGAGATCGTGCAGCGCACCCCGGTGCCGGCGCTCGAGCCCGCCGACCGGCGCCAGTTCTGAGCGGCCGGGGCGGCACGGTCATGAAGTGGCGTGACACGCTCGCACGGATCAGCCGTGTCCGGCTCACCCCCCGCGGCATCGGGGCGGCCTGCGTGGGCGGGGTGCTGATCCCGCTCGGGCTGGTGCTCACCCTGCCCGACCTGGTGGGCCTCGGCGCCGCGGCACTCATCGCCGTGGCCGTGGCCTGGCTGGTGATCGGCACCCAGCGGCTCGAGTCCGGCCGGGGCGCCCTGCACGTGACGCGGTCCGTCGCGCCCAACCCCGTGGTGCGCGACCGGACGGCGGACGTGAGCCTCCTCGTCGCCGCGCACCAGGCCTCGGGCGCGGCGTACGAGCGGCTCTCCCGCCTGCGCCTGTCCGAGCAGGCGGCGCACGAGCTCGCCGGGCACCAGGGCATCCGTGCCCGGGTCTCCGCGCGGGCCGACCGGATCACCGTCCACTACTCGCTCACGCCCATGCGCCGCGGGCGCTGGTCGCTGGGCCCGCTGCTGACCACCCGGACCGACGTGTTCGGCCTGGTCCGCGCCACCCAGCCCCTCGGCAGGGCCACGCACGTCCCGGTGTGGCCCCGCACCGTCGAGCTCGCCGTCCGCACCCGGTCGGTGGGCGACGTCGACCACTCCGCCACGGGCGCGCGCCTGCAGTCCACCGACGACTCGGTGCTGCGCGAGTACGTCGCGGGCGACGACCCGCGCCGCGTCCACTGGGCGAGCGCCGCACGCCGCGGCCAGCTCATGGTCCGCGCCGACGAGAGCGCCGGGGTGCGCCCCGTGACCGTCCTGCTCGACCGCTCGCTGCTGCCCCACTGGCAGGAGTCCGGCAGCCTGCGCCGTCCGGCGGCGGTGGACGACGGCGAGTGGGCCGTCGAGCTCGCCGCGTCGATCGCCACCTCGTTCCTCGACGCCGGCCACCCGGCCCGCCTGGTGACCACCAGCGTGGCGCCCAGCGTGGACGGCGTCCGGTTCGCCACCACCCGTGCCAGCCGGTCCGCGCTGCTGGACGCCTGCGTCGACATCCGCGGGCACCGCGGCGCGTCGGAGGGGCAGCACGCGACGAGCACCACCGCGCGAGCGCTCCGGCTCGCCCGTGTCCCGGGCGAGATCGTCGTGGCCGTGCTCGGCCCGCAGGGGCCCGACGCGCGGCACGACCTCGCCGCGCTCGGCGCCGAGGGCACCTGCTGGGGGCTGCTGGTGGCGCCGCGTGGCGCCGGGTTCCAGCACGAGCTGGACCAGACGGCCGCCGAGCTGCGCGCCTCCGGCTGGCACGTCAGCACCTGCGAGGCCCGCACCGACCCGGAGCGCGCCTGGGCCCTGCTCGCGGAGCGTGCGCCGTGATCCCCGCCCACCGCGGCCCGCTGGTCCGCACCGTCGCGTCCGGCGTGCTCGTCGCGATCGCCGTGATCGCGTCCATGCACGCGCTCACGCTCGTCATCGACCCCGGACCCTGGCTCACGGCCGGCACCACCGGCATCGTGCTCGTCTCGGCCACCACATGCGTCGTGCGGTACCTGCTGCTGCGCAACGCCGTCGACCGCGCCGCCGCCCGCCGGGCGGCGGGCCAGGGACCGAGCGCGGACCGGGCCGCCGACCGCGCGGCCGGCAGCGCCTCGTTCTTCGCGACGACGGCGGGCCTCGTGGTCGCCGTCTGGTTCGTCCTGGCCCGCTACGGCGGACCGGGCCAGCGGTTCGAGCCGTTCGTGGGGCCGGACTCCGTCGAGCAGGCCCTCGAACGGTTCCGCCAGGCCACCGAGCTGATGAGCACGCAGGTGGCGCCCGTCGACCCCGGCCCGGCCATCAGCATGGTCGCCGTGGGCGGCACGCTGCTGGTGCTGCTCGTGGTGGACTCCCTCGCCGGCGCCCGCATGCCGGGCTTCGCCGGGGTACCGCTCCTGCTCCTGTGGACGCCGTCGCTGACACTCATCGGGGACGTGCAGTGGCAGGTCTTCGTCATCAGCGTCACCGCGATGCTCCTGCTGCTCACCGTCGACCCGGTGGGGCTGACCCCGGGCCGGCGCAGCGACGCCGACTCCGCGGCGGTGCGCCGGGCGCAGCGGTTCCGCTCCGGGATCACGGCCCTGACGTCGGTGGCGGTCGCCGCCACCTCGCTCGGCGTCGCGACCGGCATGGCGGCGCTGCCGGCGCTGGCCGGGACGTGGAACCAGCTCATCTCCACGCCGTCCGACACGGTGGAGCTGTCCTCCGAGCTGGACATGCGCCAGCCGCTGAGCGCTCGGTCCTCCAACACCGTGCTGACGTACACGATGGCCGAGGGCGAGACGTCCGGCCCCCTGCGCGTCATGACGCTCACGGCGTTCGACGGCGTCCAGACCAACCGCAACGTGCCCACCGGCGGCCTGTCCGAGTTCGACCCGTCGACGGTCCTCGCGCCGCCCGGCGAGGGCGCCGACGGCGAACGCCGCCGGATGGACCTGCGGATCGGGCAGCTCGACGGCGCGGAGCTGCCGCTGCCGCTGGAGCCCCGCACCGTCGACGTCCGGGGCCAGTGGGCCTACGACCCGCTGCGGGACGAGGTGCGCAGCGGCGACGGCACCGAGCAGGGTGCGCCGTACACCGTCGAGATCGTCGACCGCGGGCTCACCCCCGAGCTGCTGCGGGCCACGCCCACCTCGGGCGACCCCCGGTCGGCCGGCTACACGGAGGTTCCGGACACCGAGCACCGGGACGACATCGCGGCCTACGCCCAGGAGATCGCCGGCGACGCACCCACCCGGTTCGACGCGGTGGTCGCGCTGCAGAACCACCTGCGCTCGGGCGCCGGGTTCGTGTACAACCCGGACGCCGACTACCGGGGCTCGTCGGACACCGTCTGGGACTTCCTGCAGAACAAGGAGGGGTACTGCACGCAGTACGCCCTCTCGATGATGGTCATGGCCCGCAGCCTCGACATCCCGGCCCGGATCGGCGTCGGCTGGCTGCCCGGCCGGCCCGACGGCGAGGGCAGCTACCGGGTCACGGGCCAGGACTCGCACGCCTGGCCCGAGATCTACTTCCCGTCGGTCGGCTGGGTCCGCTTCGAGCCGACGCCGCAGGTCCAGACCGGCCCGCTGCCCTCGTACGCGAACCCGGGCACGGGCAGCGCGCCCAGCGCCTCACCCACGCCGTCACGCGCCAACGAGGTGCCCCCGCAGCAGCCGTCCCAACGCCCCGAGCAGTCGGAGCAGGGTGCCGCCGACGACGCGTCGTCGGGCAGCCAGATGTCCGACCAGACCCTGCCGGGCTGGGCCTGGGTGGTCGCGATCGTCGTCGCCCTCGGGGTGCTCGGCGGCGCCGCGTGGCTGCTGCTGCGCCGCCGGACGGAGGTCGAGGAGCTCGACCCCGAGCGGGCCTGGGCCCGCGTCCTGGCGCTGCTCGCCGAGCGGGAGGTGCGGCTCGGCCCGTCGGTCACGCTGCGCCGGGCGCCGGAGGTCATCGCGGACCAGGTACGCGCGAGGACGGGCGCGCCCCTGCCCGACGACGTCGCCGAACGGCTCACCGCCCTGGCCGACGCCGCCGAGGACGAGCGCTACGCCCGCGACTCGACGCCGCCCACGGCCGCCGAGCTCGAGGAGCTCACGGCCACGGTGACGGCGGAGCTCACGGAGGCGCTGACCCGCAAGCCCTGACCCGCATCACACAGACAGGAGCCGGGCCCCTCGGGGCCCGGCTCCTGTCATGTGCCGGTCGTCCGGTCAGGACCACCGGGAACGGTTGGCCGGCTAGCGGCCGCCCTGGTTGCGCCGGTTCTCCCAGCGCTCTTCGAGGCGGGCGAGGAAGCCGGAACGACCGCCACCACCCTGCCGCTTGCGGGCCTTGCGTGCTCCCCCGTGCGAGGGCTGGACGGTGCCGTCTTCGCCGACGACGCCGACCGGACCCTCCTGCTGCTTCTTGCGCGGTCCGAGGAACGCGAAGACCACACCCGCGAACATCAGCACGAAGCCGATGGCCCCGAGCCACGTACGCGACGTCGCTGCACCGACGACAAGAAGAAGCAGGCCGACGACTACGCCGGCCCCGGACAGCACATAACGGAGCGCGTTACCGCGACCTGTGGACTGGAGCGTGTTCGCCAGCCGCGGGTCGTCTGACGTCAGAGCACGCTCCATCTGCTCCAGCACCCGCTGCTCGTACTCGGACAGAGGCATCGAGACCCCCGGATCTCGCAAAGGAACAGTGTCCCTTCCAGGATAGGACGACCCGGCCGTCGGTGGTAGTCGACATCCCGGGCATACCCATGACTATAGGGGCAGATCAGTAAAGATGCGTGCCGTTCTTGCGATGTACACCCAGGTCGATCGCCGTTTTCCCGAACTTCTCACGCACCGCGTCGAGCGCGAGCTCCGCCTCGCGCTGCGCTCCGGAGCGTGGATCGACCGCTTCCTCGAGGGTCGGCTGCTGGGCGGAACCGTCGCGTTCCCGCAGGTTTTCACCCCGCACGCCGACCAGCCGCACCGGGAGGCCGCCCAGATCGACCGCCGCGACGAGCTCCCGCGCCACGAGGTAGATGTCCCGGGCGACGTCCGTGGGCCCGTCCAGCGTTCGCGACCGGGTGAACGTCGCGAAGTCGCTGGAGCGCACCTTCACCGACACGGTGCGCGCCAGCACACCCTGGTGCCGCAGCCGCGCCGCCACCCGGTCGGACAGCTCCAGCACCCGGCGGTTCACCGCCTCGGTGTCGTCCTGGTCGGTGCCGAAGGTGGTCTCCGCGCCGATGCTGTGCTCGCGCTGCTCGGGGACGACAGGGCGCGGGTCGCGACCCCAGGAGAGGTCGTGCAGGTGCGCGCCGCTGACCCGGCCGACGGCCGTCTGCAGGCTCGGCAGGTCCGTGCGGGCCAGCTCCGCGACCGTCGTGATCCCCCACGCGGCGAGCGACTTCTCGGTCTTCTCCCCCACGCCCCACAGGGCGCCGACGGGCAGCGTGTGCAGGAAGTCGACGGTGGCGTCCACCGGGACGAGCATCAGGCCGTCGGGCTTGGCGTGCGTGGAGGCCAGCTTGGCCACGAACTTGTTCCGGGCGATGCCGACCGAGGCCGTGACGCCGTGCTTCTCCTCGATGCGGCGGCGCAGCTCGGCGCCGATCACTGTGGGCGGGCCCAGGCGCCGCCGGGCGCCGCTGACGTCCAGGAAGGCCTCGTCCACGCTGATCTGCTCCACGAGCGGCGTGACCTCCTGCAGCATGCCCATGACCGAGCGGGACACGTCGCGGTACAGGTCGTGGTCGGGCCGGACCACGACGGCCTGCGGGCACAGCAGACGCGCCCGCGTCATCGGCATCGCGGACCGGACACCGAACGCGCGCGCCTCGTACGTGGCGGCCAGCACGACGCCGCGCTCCTGCCCGCCCACGATGACCGGCAGGCCGCGCAGCTCCGGCCGCCGCGCCAGCTCGCAGGACGCGAAGAACGCGTCCATGTCCAGGTGCAGCACGGAGCAGCCGGACTCGTCCGACCCCCAGTCCCGCCTCGCCGCCGCTGACCGCGGCCCCTTGCTCACGAACGTGCTCCGTTCCCGCTCTTGCCCAGTGCTTGTCTGCCGGCACCCGCCGGCGCCGGTCAGGACGCCTCGGGCACCAGGGACAGGCGCTGCGTCGCGAACCCCGTCTGCGGGTCCACGAGCATCGCCACCTCGTCCCGGAAGTCCTCGGCGCACGCGAGCAGCTCGTCCGCCCGTGCGGGCTCGACCCGCTCCGGACGGCCTGCGTCCACCGCGGCCCGCAGGGGCGCGCCGGAGGCGAAGTAGCCCGACCAGGCCGCGAGGTCCGGCTCGGCGTGCGCGAGCATGTCCCACACCGTCCGCGCGCCGGAGCGCGCCGACGGGCGACCCCGCAGGGCCACGACGGCCGCGGCCGACCGGATGGCCGCGAGGTGCGCGTGCACGAACCGGTCGCCCGGGTCGGCCGCACGCGCCGCCTCGGCGAGCTCCGCGTCCGCCTTGCGCAGCAGGGCGCTGACGCCCGGCGGGACGGCGCGTGGCACGAGCATGCGTGCCGAGACCACGTCCCGCCCGCTCTGAGACTGCATGGTGCCCATCTCGAACCTCCGATCGAACCCCTTGTGCGACACTATCGAACATACGTTCTATCCTGTCAAGCGCACCGCGGGTCCGGGAGACACTGTCCTCATGGCCCGCCGCTCCGCCCGACGCCGCCCATCCTCCTCCGCACCACTGACACTCCCCGCCGAGCTGCCCGTCGGCCCCGTGCCGATCAGCACCGGCACCGCCGAGGTGGTGCGCGACCCCGACTTCCCGCAGCGGGTGACGCTGCACGTCAACGGCGTGCCGAGCTCCAGCCTCGACCTCGCCGACCCCGGTTTTCTCGACTTCGAGTACATGCAGCAGATGGCCGCGTTCGTGGCCCTCCTGCCGCCCGGGCCGCTGCGGGTACTGCACCTCGGGGCCGCCGGCAGCGCCTTCGCACGGCACGTGGAGCACGAGCGGCCCGGCTCCCGCCAGCTCGGCGTCGACCTCGACCCCCGCCTCCTGGAGCTCGTGCGCGAGTGGTTCGCGCTGCCGCGCTCGCCCCTGCTGCGCCTGCGCGCCGACGACGCGGGGCGCGCCCTGTCCACCGCCCGCGACGCCTCCTACGACGTGGTGGTCCGGGACGTGTTCGCGGGCGACCGCACGCCGGCCCACCTGGTGGGCACGGGGTTCGCCGCCGAGGCCCACCGCGTGCTGCGTCCCGGCGGCGTCCTCCTGGTGAACTGCGCCGACCGACCGCCGCTGACCACCGCGCGCCGCGAGGTCGCGAGCCTCGCGGAGGCGTTCGGGCCCGACGCCGCGGCGCAGGGCCGGCTCGCCGCCGTCGCCGAACCCGCGATCCTCAAGGGGCGCCGGTACGGCAACCTGGTCCTCGCGGCCGTCCGCGAGCTGCCCGAGGAGCCGGCGCACGACGACGGGTCCGACGCCCCGGAGGGCACCCGCGACGGCGTCCGGGACGACGCCCGGGCGGAGGGTCCGCACGAGGGTGCCCAGGAGGCCGCACAGAGCCCCCTGGGGACCCGCGACGTCGTCGAGCGCCCGGATCTGCGGGACCCGCGTCTGGGGCGCGCCCTGCGCACCCTGGCGGTGCCCGCCACCCTCCTGGCCGGCGCGGACGCGGCGGCGTTCGCGGGCACGGCGGCCCCGCTGGCGACCCCGGCCCCCGACCCGGCGACCTGACCCGCCACGCCACGCGAAAAGGCCGCCCTCCCCGGAGGGAGGGCGGCCTTCTCACGAGTTACGTCAGAGCGGCACGACTGCTTCCGCCTGCGGACCCTTGGGACCCTGCGTGATCTCGAACTCGACCCGCTGGGCCTCCTCGAGAGACCGGTACCCGTTGGACTGGATCGCGGAGTAGTGCACGAAGACGTCGGCGCCGCCGCCGTCCTGGGCGATGAACCCGTACCCCTTCTCCGCGTTGAACCACTTCACAGAACCCTGCGCCATGCTGTCCTTCGACCTTCCGTCCGGGATCCGACGGCGAGCCCGTTGCCCGCCCCCGTGCCGCAATGCTTTCCCGACTTGCTCACGACACGGCGGACGTGGCCTTGGTACGTCACTGCAACGTGCGCCAGTGTGGCATGGACCACTCAAATGTGCCACGGAACACGCACATTTCTGCCGCAGCTATGACACACCGGGCCGCGGAGCCACCGGGCACGTGCCTCGTCCCTCGGCCCACACCCTGCGCTGCGAGGCCGGCTCAGACTCTGCCTTCTTGCGACTGAGCCTGCGGCTCAGTCGCCGTTCTGCTGTGCGAGGAACCGCTCGAACTCCGCGCCCAGCTCCTCCGCGCTCGGGATCGGCGTGGTCTCCGCGAGCAGGCTCGGCCGGCCGATCGACCGCGCGAAGGCGTCGTACTGCTCCTCCAGCGCCTTGACCACGGCGGCGATCTCGGTCGACTCCGCGACCTGCTTCTCCACCTCGATCTTGGCGTCGGTCGCGGCCTCCTCGAGGGCGGGGACCGCCAGGTCGAGCCCGGTCGCCCGCTCCGTGTGGTGCAGCGCGACCACCGTGGCCGGCGGGTACTGCGACTGCGCCAGGTAGTGCGGCACGTGGACGGTGAAGCCGAGCGCGTCGTGCCCCGCCTCGCCGAGCCGGTACTCGAGGAGCGCGGACAGCGAGCCCGGCACCTTCACGCTGCCGAACCACGACGTGTAGTCGTCGACCAGGCCGGGCCGGGTTGCGTGCGCCGTCAGCGACAGCGGGCGGGTGTGGGGCAGTCCCATCGGGATGCCCTGGATGCCGACCACGAGGCTCACGCCGAAGCGCTCGACGAGCTGGATCAGCCCGGCCACCACGCGTTCCCACTGCAGGTCCGGCTCGGCGCCGTGCAGCAGCAGGAAGCCCGTGCCCTCGGCGTCGGTCAGGTGGTCGACCGCGAGGTAGGGGGCCTGGTAGTCGGCCCACCGGTCGGAGTCGAAAGTCATCGTCGCCCGCTTGGAGCGGTAGTCGAGCAGCTGGTCGACGTCGAACGTCACCAGACGCTCCACGCGGAACTCGTCGATCAGGTGCTCGACGGCGAGGTCGCCCGCGCTGCCGGCGTCCACGAACCCGCGGACGGCATGCAGCAGTACGGGCCCGTCGGAGCTGCCGGGCACGCTGCGACCCAGCGTGCGCTCCACCGCTGCCTCGTCGACGTCGTAGATGCCCTGGGGGTCTAGCACGTGCGCTCCCTCGCTCGTCGGAGTACTGCCGATCACCCGATCCGAAAGGGTGTCTGCTCTGGTCCAACGTCGGGACGGCCGGGTGTCTTCCCGTTACGCCCACAGCGTCGCGAGCAGTTCCCGGCTCACCTGCCGGGCAGCCGCACCACGGACACGAAGAAGTCGTCGATCTGGCGCACCACGTCGATGAACCGGTCGAAGTCCACCGGCTTGGTCACGTACGCGTTGGCGTGCAGCGAGTAGGAGCCCACCACGTCCTCCTGGGCGTCCGACGTGGTCAGCACCACCACGGGGATGTGCCGCAGCATCGGGTCGCCCTTGGCGACGGCGAGCACCTCGAGACCGTCCATCTTCGGCAGGTTGAGGTCGAGCAGCACCAGGTCAGGGGTCGGCACCTTGGCGTACTGCCCCTGCTTGCGCAGGAACTCCAGCGCGCTCACGCCGTCGCCGACCACGGAGACGTTGTTGGCGACGCGGTGATCCTCGAACGCCTCGCGCGTCATCAGGACGTCGCCCGGATCGTCCTCCACGAGGAGGATCTCCATCACTTTCTGACCGCTCACGTTGACCACCCGGCCCGTACCTGTCCCATGGAGTCCTCATCGGCGGGCCCCTTCGTCGCGCCCCGCCGTCGGCCCTGGTCAGGCCGCTTCATTGAAGCGTAGTCGACTGGGCCCGTTCGGTCGAAAGGCGCCCCGTCGCGGGTTGCCCCTGCCGCCGGGCCAGGGTGAACCGCACGATGGTGCCGCCGCCGTCCGCCGGCTCGATCCAGATGCGGCCCTTGTGGTACTCCACGATCCGTTTCACCAGCGAGAGGCCGATGCCGGTGCCCGCGTACTGCTCGCGCGAGTGCAGGCGCTGGAAGATGACGAACACCCGCTCCGCGTACTGGGCGTCGATGCCGATGCCGTTGTCCACCACCGAGATCTCCCAGTGCGCCCGCATGCTGCGCACCTCGATCCGCACGTTCGGCGTCCGCTCCGGGTCGCGGAACTTGAGCGAGTTGCCGATCAGGTTCACGAAGATCTGCTGCAGCAGGGCGCGCTCGCCGTGCACCACGGGCATCGGGTCGTGGACGATCTCGGCCCCCGACTCCGCGATCCGCTCCGACAGCTCGGACAGCGCCGCGGTGAGCACGCCCTCCAGCTCCACGTCCTCGCGCGGCACGCCCGTGCGGCCCACCCGCGAGAAGCTCAGCAGGTCCTGGATGAGCCGCTGCATGCGCTTCGCGCCGTCCACGGCGAACTCGATGTACTGGTCGGCGCGCTCGTCGAGCGACTCGCCGTACCGCTTCTGCAGGAGCTGCGTGAAGCTCGCGACCTTGCGCAGCGGCTCCTGGAGGTCGTGCGAGGCCACGTACGCGAACTGCTCCAGGTCGCGGTTGGACCGCTCCAGCTCGCGCGCCTGCTCGCTCAGCAGGGTGTGCGCGTTCTCCACCTCCTGGTGCGACAGGCGGATCTCCTCCACCTGGTGCACCAGCTCGCGGCGCATCGTCTCCACGTGCATGGCGAGCAGGGCCACCTCGCCCGTGCCGGCGGGCCGGATCTCGCGCCCGAGCACGCCGCTGCTCACCACCCGGACGGCGGCCGTCAGCTCGGTCAGCGGCCGGATCACCCAGGACTCCAGGGCGAGCCACATCATCGTGCCCATCAGCACGACCACGAGCACGAGCGTCGCCACCGCCCCCAGCAGCAGCCGCTCCCAGACCGTCCGGGTGGCCACGATCGCGTCGCGCTGCGCCCCCAGCTCGGCCAGGTAGTGGACGACGGCGGTGTTGGCGGCCGCGTACAGGGCGTCACCCTCGGCGGCCGGCGGGGCCGTGCTGAGCAGCTCCATGCGGCAGGCGACCTGGCCCGCCGGCGCCGCCTCGACGGCCGCCACCACGGGTTCGGCGTACTCGTCGAACCAGGCGTCGGTGCGCCGCACCGCCTCCTCGTAGGCCAGCGCCACCTCGGCGTCCGACTGCAGGGCGCGCCGCTCGACGTCGGCCAGGAGCATGATGCGGCCGCTCGACCCGACGGCGCGCGTCCAGGGCTCGAGGGCGGCCTCGTCGCACGTGGCGCGGTAGGCACGCAGCGACGAGTCGGCGTCGGCGAGCGCCAGGGAGGCCCGCTCGCCGTCCACCAGGGCGCGGTAGTACGGGCCGTCGGCCCGGGCGTCCAGGCCGCGGGACTGGACCAGGGCGAGCACCGCGACGGCGAGCGCCAGCACGAGCATGGCCGCGACCGCGCCGAGCAGCCGCGCGAGGCGGCGACGCATCGACACACCGGTGAACCGGTGCTCGTCCGGCACCAGAGTCATGCCCGCGACCACTCCACCGAGTCGGCCAGGGTCGAGGTGCGTTCACCGGGCTCCGTGGCTCCGGCGCCGGCCCAGCCGACGAAGAGGAGCGCGGCGTCGTCGACCAGGGGGCCGCCGTGCAGCGCGCGCACCCGGCGCAGCACCCGGGTCACCACCTCGTCCGTGCCCTGGTCCATCTCGTGCTCGACGACGCTGCGCAGGCCGTGCGCGCCGAGGCGGGGCATCCGGCCGTGGGCGCTGGGCGGCAGCACGGGCGTGCCCCCGGGGTCGGCGCCGACCGCCGCCTCCACGAGCCCGTCGGTGTAGAGCACCGCGGTCCACACCTCCGGCAGGCGCACGCGGTGCGCGGTCCAGGTGCCCTCGACGGGGATGCCGAGCGCGCGGCCGCGGTCCGACGAGGGCAGCTCCTCGCACCGGTGGGTGGCGGCGGCCTCGCCGGCCGGGGTCTGCGGCACCACGAGCAGCGGCGGGAGGTGCCCGGCGAGGTAGACGTCCATGTGCGAACGGTCCGCCGAGATCACGGCCTGGCAGATGGTGACGAACACCTCGGGGCGGCCGCGCTCGGCCAGGAGCACGCGCTCCAGCAGGGGCAGCACGTCGTCCGCGGGCGTACCGGCCAGCACGAGGGTGCGCCACGCCGTGCGCATGGCGGCGCCGAGGGCGGCCTCGTCGGGACCGTGCCCGGCGACGTCGCCGATGACCGTGACCAGGGTGCCGTCCGGTCGCTCGACGGTGTCGAAGAAGTCACCGCCGAGCAGGCCGTTGCCGCCCGGCAGGTAGCCGACCATGACCGAGACCCGCTCGTCGGTGACGAGCTCCTTGGGCAGCAGCGCGCGCTCCAGCCGCGTGGTCTCGGCCGCGCGCACCTCGCTGCGGAAGAGCGCGATCTGCTGGGCGGCGGAGCGGCGGCGCAGCGTCGCGTAGCGCAGGCAGCGGGCGAGCCCGTCGCCGTCCACGTCACCCTTGACCAGGTAGTCGTCGGCGCCGTTGGCGACGGCGGCGGAGCCCAGCTCGTTCGACGTGTTGCCGGTCAGCACCACGACGGCGGGCTGCACGGGCAGCACCTCGATGCCCTCCATGACGCGGCGCAGGGCGCCCAGCCCCTCGGCGTCGGGCAGGCCCAGGTCGAGCAGCAGGCAGTCCACCGAGACCATGGACAGGATGCCGAGCGCCTCGTCCACGGAGCGGGCACGGTGGAGGTCGGCGCGGAGGTCCGCCTCGACGTCCGCGTCGGCCAGCAGCTCGCTCACGAGGAACGCGTCGGCGTCGTCGTCCTCGACCAGGAGCACCGAGATGGGGCCGTCGAGCCGGGCCGGGCGCGCCTCGGGTCCGGACCCGCCTCCGGGCCTCGCAGATCCCGCCCCGCCCAGTGCCATGGCGGCGATCCTATCCAGCGAGATGACGCCGTGTCAGCGGACAGGCCGACGGGTGGGCAATAATGGTCGGCCGGTTGATAACGACCGGAGTTTTCTCGCTGGTGGCACACGGAGGTAGGGCGTGACGGGAATCGCGGGCGAGCTCGCCCACGAGCAAGCAGTCGTCGACACGATGTACGTCCGCTTGGACACCCTGCGCGGCACCACCGCGAACCGCCTGCGGGACGTGCGCCTGGCGGGTGCCTCGGGCACGCACCAGAACCGTTCCGAGCGGGACGCGTTCGCCACGCTGTACGAGGACCGCGCGGCGCAGCTCGACGCCGTCGAGGACCGGCTGGTCTTCGGCCGGCTCGACCTCGCCGAAGGGTCCGGGGACGGGACGGTGACCCGGTACGTGGGGCGCATCGGGCTGACCGACGCCGAGCACAGGTCCATGCTGACCGACTGGCGCGCCCCGGCGGCCGAGGCCTTCTACCGGGCCACGGCGCTGCACCCGGGCGACGTCCGGCGCCGGCGGCACCTGGTGACCAAGGGCCGTTCGGTGACGGGCCTGGAGGACGAGGTCCTGGACCTCGAGGGCGACATCGACGCGGACGCACTGTCCGGCGAGGGCGCGCTGCTGGCGGCGATGGCCCAGGGCCGCACCGGCCGGATGACGGACATCGTCGCGACCATCCAGGCCGAGCAGGACCGGATCATCCGCTCCGACCTCACCGGGGCGCTGGTGGTCCAGGGCGGTCCCGGCACCGGCAAGACCGCGGTGGCGCTGCACCGCGCGGCGTACCTCCTGTACGCGCACCGGCGCCTGCTGGAGCGCTCCGGCGTGCTGGTGGTCGGCCCGTCGAGCGCGTTCCTGCGGTACATCGACCAGGTGCTCCCCTCGCTCGGCGAGACCGGCGTGGTGTCCACCACGATCGGCGACCTCATCCCGGGGATCCGGGCGACCGCCGTGGACGAGGGGCAGGTGGCGCGGCTCAAGGGCCTGCTGCTGTGGCGCAAGGTGATCCGCCGGGCCGTGCGGGCGCGCGAGCGCGTGCCGCGGCACGACGTCGAGGTGCGGGTCGAGGGGCACGACTTCGTGATCCGCCCGCGCGACGTCGCCGACGCGATCGCGCGCGCCCGCCGCACGCACAAGCCGCACAACCTGGCCCGCGCGTCGTTCGTGCGCGACATGCTCGGCCGGCTGGCCGACCAGTACCGCGACTTCGACGGCGCCCCGCTGTCCTCGGAGGACCGCGCTGCGGTGACCGAGGACCTGCGCTCCGACCGCGACGTCCGCGTGGCGCTGAACCTCGCCTGGCTGCCGATCACGCCGGAGAAGCTGGTCGCGGACCTGTACGCCAAGCCGCACCGGCTGGCCGAGGCCGCGCCGGAGCTGTCCGAGCGCGAGCGGCGCCTGCTGGTCCGGGAGCCGGGCGCACCGTGGACGGAGTCGGACGTGCCGATCCTCGACGAGGCGTACGAGCTGCTGGGCGAGGACGACTCCGTGGCGCGGGCCGAGGCGCGCCTCCTCGAGGCCGAGCAGGCGCACGAGGTCGAGTACGCGCGCAGCGTGCTGTCCGCGACCGGCGCGGGCGGCGGCCTGGTCGACGCCGAGACGCTCGCCTCCCGGTTCGCCGCGAGCGGTCCGTCCCTGACGACGGCGGAGCGCGCCGCCGGCGACCGCTCCTGGACCTACGGCCACGTGGTGGTCGACGAGGCGCAGGAGCTCTCCCCCATGGCCTGGCGGGCGCTGGTGCGCCGTGTGCCGACGCGGTCGATGACCATCGTCGGCGACGTCGCCCAGACCTCGTCGGCGGCGGGCGCGCGCAGCTGGGACCGCATGCTCACCCCGCTGCTGCGTGACGGCTGGCGGCTGTCCGAGCTCACGGTCTCCTACCGCACGCCGTCCACCGTGGCCGACACCGCCCAACGGGTCGCGCGGGCCGCGCGGCTGCCCGTCTCGGAGCTGCGGGCCGCGCGCGACGTCGAGGGCTCCCTCGACGTCGTCCCCACGCCGGCGGGCCCGGACGGCCTGCCGGACCACGGCGTCGTGGTCGCCCAGGCGCTCGGCCTCGTCAAGGAGCTGGTGGGGCCCGACGCCGGCCGGGTGGCCGTCGTCGCGCCCGCGGGCGCCGTCGCGCGCCTGGCCGACGCCGTGGCCGGGGCGCTCGCCTCCGCCGTCGGCGCCGAGGAGGCCGCCCGCCTGTCCGCCCAGCGGCCCGAGGACGCGCAGGTGACCGTCCTGGCGCCGCGCGAGACCAAGGGCCTGGAGTTCGACGCCGTGGTCCTGGTGGAGCCGGCCGCCATCGCCGAGGGCGAAGGCGGGACCAGCGACCTGTACGTGGCGATGACCCGCCCCACGCAGCGCCTCGTCGTGGTGCACGCGCGCGACCTGCCCGAAGGGTTCTGACCCGCGCCCGCCACGGGCGGCCCGTCGTCGGCCTGCGTCCCACCTGCCGTCCCAGCAGGCGGGACGTGGGCCCGATCCGTTTGTCGCTACCGCTCCCCCTGGCGCACCATGGGTGCGTGCAGCGAGCCCTTCTCCTCGAGAACGTCCACCCCACCTCCGTCCCGATCCTCGAGTCGGCCGGGTACGAGGTCGACTACCGCAAGGGAGCGCTCGACGAGGACGAGCTCATCGCGGCGCTCGACGGCGTCCAGCTCCTGGGCATCCGGTCCAAGACCGAGGTGACGGCGCGCGTGCTGGCCGAGAGCGACAGCCTGGTCGGCGTCGGCGCCTTCAGCATCGGCACCAACCAGATCAACCTGACGGCGGCCGCGCACCGCGGCGTCGCGGTGTTCAACGCGCCGTTCTCCAACACCCGCTCCGTGGTGGAGCTGGCGATCGCGGAGATCATCTCCCTGACCCGCCGCATGACGGAGCGCGACCGCGCCCTGCACGCGGGCGTGTGGGACAAGTCGGCGGACGGCTCGCACGAGGTGCGCGGCCGCACCCTCGGCATCATCGGCTACGGCAACATCGGCTCGCAGCTCTCCGTGCTCGCCGAGAACCTGGGCATGTCCGTCGTCTTCTACGACACCGCGGAGAAGCTGGCGCTGGGCAACGCGCGCCGCCTGGAGACGCTGGACGAGCTGCTGGAGACGGCCGACATCGTCACGCTGCACGTGGACGGCCGCTCCGGCAACGCCGGCCTCTTCGGCGAGAAGCAGTTCGCCCGCATGAAGCCGGGCGCGATCTTCCTCAACCTGTGCCGCGGGTTCGTGGTCGACGTCGACTCGCTGGCCGAGCACATCACGTCGGGGCACCTGTCGGGCGCCGCGGTCGACGTCTTCCCGGAGGAGCCCAAGAAGCGCGGCGACACCTTCGAGTCGGTGCTGCGCGGCCTGCCGAACGTGATCCTCACGCCGCACGTGGGCGGCTCCACCGAGGAGGCGCAGGAGGCGATCGGCCAGTTCGTGGCCAAGAAGCTGAGCGACTACGTGACGACCGGGTCGACGATGCTCAGTGTCAACCTCCCCAACCTCCAGCTGGAGCACACGGGCGTGGGTCGCATCAAGCTGCTGCACCGCAACGTGCCGGGCGTGCTGGCCACCGTGAACCAGATCTTCGCCGACCACGGCGCCAACATCGAGGGCCAGATGCTCGCCACGCGCGGCGACATCGGCTACGTGGTCACGGACATCTCGGACGTGACCGAGCGGGGCGCCTCGAAGAAGCTCCAGGCCCTGGACTCGACCATCCGGCTGCGGATCCGCGACGCGTTCGAGCGCCCCGAGTTCCCGCCGGGACCGGCCGCCCGCTGACCGTTCCGGCGGCGCCGGTGGCGCCGCCGGAATCGCCGGCACCGGTCAGGCCGGCCCACCGGGCACGGCCAGCGGCCGCACTCCGTCGATCGCGAGGGAGACGAGCCGCACGGCCTCGTCGGCCGCGTCGGCGTCCCCCTCGGTGACCAGCGAGACCGCGTTGACGAGGGTCAGCAGGTCGATCATGGACGTCTCGCGCCGCACGGCACCGGCGTCCTGGGCGCGTCGTAGCAGCTCGCCGCCGGCGTCGAGCAGCATCGCCCCGCAGCCCGTGCCCGACGGCGGGTGGGCCGGCCCCATCCTCAGCGATGCCGCCAGCCCGCGGGTGGTCGCGCCGTAGACGGCTACCGCCCGCAGCCACGTCACGAGCGCCTCACCGGGATCGTCGCTCGTCGCGAGCTCGCGGGCCTGGGCGCACAGGGCCTCGACGCGGTCGTGGAAGACCTCCTCGAGCAGCGCCTGCCGGGTCGGGAAGTGGCGGTGCAGGGTGGCCGAGCCGACGCCTGCCTGCCGGGCGATCTCCTCGAGCGACGCGCTCGCCCCGGACCGCGCGACCTCGGCCTCCGCGGCCGCCAGGATGCGGTCGTAGTTGCGCCGGGCGTCCGCCCGGAGCGGTCGTGCCGGCGCCGCCGAGGCGGCCGCGGTGTCTGCCACACGAGCTCCAACCAGTGATCGACCGGGGTGTCCCTCCACATCGTAGCCGGGCCGCTCGTTGACAAACGGGGTGCCCCTCCATATGTTGGTCGAACAACCGGGGTGCTACCCCACTTGAGCGATGGAGATACCCGCGATGGAGATGCTGATGAGTGTGACCACCGAGCCGCGCGTGGTGCTGGTGACCGGAGCGAGCTCCGGGTTCGGCCGCCTGACCGTGGAGTCCCTGGCCCGGCGCGGTCACCAGGTGTTCGCCGCACTGCGCGGCGTGAGCGGCCGGAACGAGCGGGCCGCCGCCGAGCTGACGGCGTTCGCGGCCACAGAGGGACTGGACCTCCGGGTCGTCGAGCTCGACGTGACGGACCAGGCGTCCGCCGACCGCGCCGTCGCCGACGTCCTGCGGACGGCGGGACGGCTCGACGTGGTCGTCAACAACGCCGGCGCGATCTTCCCCGGACCCGTCGAGGCGTTCTCGGCCGACGAGGCGCAGCGGCAGCTCGACGTCAACGTGCTCGGCGCGCTCCGGGTGAACCGGGCCGCCCTTCCGCACCTCCGGGAGCAGGGTCACGGCGTGCTGGTCCAGATCGGCTCGGTCTCGAGCCGGGTGACCCTGCCGTACAGCGGCCTGTACGCCGCGAGCAAGGCCGCGCTCGGCAGCCTCACGGAGGCGTGGCGCCACGAGCTGGCGCCCTTCGGCGTCGAGTCCGTCACGGTCGAGCCCGCCCCCTACCCGACCAGCATCGGGACGAACGCCGCCCCGCCCACGGACGCGGACCGGATGATGGTCTACGGCGACGGCATGGGCCGCTTCGTCGCGGAGCTGACCGGACGCCAGGCCGAGGCGGACGAGGACCCGCGGGCGGTCGCCGACGCGCTCGTCGCAATCGTCGAGCTGCCCGCCGGCACCCGGCCGTGGCGCACGGTCGTCGCGCCGGAGGCCCAGCGTCAGGCCGTCGAGGCCGCCGGCCGGGCAGCGGACGACGCCGCCCGGGCCGTGAGCTCCGACATGGGCGTGGCCGCCTTCCTGACCTCCGGTCAGCCGAGCACGGAGGCCGGGATCTTGTAGGCCGAGAACGCGTCGGCCACCTTGCCCTCGTCCAGGCCGTACCGCTCCAGCGTGTACGCGTGCGGGCGGTGACCGCTCCGGTCGAGGGCCGCGGCGAGGTTGGCGTCGTCCGTCGCGCCCCAGTCCAGGCCCAGGGTCTCGAAGAGCCCGTGCACCACCGTCTCGGGGTCCTTCATCAGGTCGTCGTAGACCACGTCGATCACCGCGCCGTCGGGCAGCTGCTCGCGCAGCCCGACCGCGCGCTCCACCCCGCCCGCGGAGATCTTCAGCCAGTCCTGGCCGATCCGCTCCAGGTCGATGCGGCCGGGCTTGATGTACATCGTCTCCGTCGCCTCGGCCATGGAGCAGCCGGAGGCGACGGCGGCGCCCGGCGCCCGGTGCGTCCAGACGAAGCGCGCCCCGGGGAAGGCCCTCAGGATCTCCGGCATCCGCCACAGGTCCATGGGGTGCTTGAGCACCCAGCGCTCCGGCGGCTCGCCGGCGGCCATGATCTGCAGCGCGTCGTGCAGGAAGCGGTAGTCCTCGGTGAGGTCGGCCCCGCCGACCCAGTCCAGGTAGCGCGGCGCCGGACCCCAGGTGGCGAACATCTCGGTGTGGGCGCGCAGCATGAAGTCCTCCTCCTCGCTGTCGGCGATCAGCGGGTGCAGGTGACCCCACGTGGGGCTGAGCTTGGCCACGGTCGCGTACCGCTTGCGGGCCTGCGCGACCAGCTTCTCGCGCTCCGCCTCGGGGCGCGGCAGGCCCAGGTTGTCCATCTCCCACAGCTTGGGGCCGCGGTGGCCGGGGTGCCGGGCGATCAGGTTGTACGTGAGCGTGGTCCCGGTGCGCGGCAGACCGACGACGAACACCGGCGCGGTCACCGGCTCGTCCCGCACCTCGGGCCGGCTCGCCTGGATGTCGCGCACGATCGCGCGGTTGGTCAGCCGGGCCCGGATCTGGTCCTGCGTGCTGGACCAGCCCATGGCGCTCAGGTCGGGGTTGGCGGCGTGGTCCGCCAGCAGCAGGCGCAGGCTGTCGAGGGCCGCGAGCTCGTCGGCGCCGAGCGCGACCCGCCCGCGCTGGGCGTCGTGGAGCAGGCCCTCGAAGACGGCGTCGGGGTCCTTGCGGGTGCGCAGGCCGGGGGCGAGCAGCACGTTGAGGATACGGAGCAGAGGTGTGGCCTGGGGCATAGCGCACATCCTGCCGATGCGGCCGGGCGCCGACAAGCGCCGTCGCGCCCCTTGCCGGATCGTGACCTGCGGCATTGCCACTGGCTATCTCCGACCGCTCGCCGTTAGCATCCCGAGCGAGGGCTTGTGCCCGGTGTCACGAACGACCCGGGGCCGGCCGCCGACGAGAGGGGAAACGTGACCGCATCACCGCCGTCGGGTTCAACGGTGCGCCTGGACGACGTGACCGACCGGACGCTGCTCGTGGAGACGACGGCGGCGGCCGACGCGAACGCGGTGTACGAGCGGCTGCGGGAACGGTGGGGCTCGGTCGCGCCGGTCGACCTCGAGCCCGGGGTGCCCGCCTGGCTGGTGCTGGGGCACTCCGCGGCAGTGGGCGTGCTGCGGGACGACCGCACGTTCATCAAGGACCCCTCGATCTGGAACGGGCACGGCAAGGACCTGC
Source organism: Promicromonospora sp. NPDC050262 (assembly GCF_040655935.1). Taxonomy (NCBI): domain Bacteria; kingdom Bacillati; phylum Actinomycetota; class Actinomycetes; order Micrococcales; family Promicromonosporaceae; genus Promicromonospora; species Promicromonospora sp. NPDC050262. The sequence continues at coordinate 187,017 of NZ_JBFAKX010000013.1, forward strand.
TCGGCCCGGCCTCGACGCTGCACCTCGTGCTGGCGAAGTCCCCGAAACCCACGCTGGCCGACGCCGACGGCCCCAAGCACGCCCGCCTGCGGCCCCCGGTCGACGACGCCCTGGAGCAGATCGACGAGACCCGGGCCGGCGCGATCACCCGCCGGCTGTGCGGCATGCTCATCGACCGGTTCCAGGACCGCGGCCGCGCCGACCTCGTGGCCGAGTACGCCGCGGTGGTCCCCTTCCTGGTGCTGTCCGAGCTCGACGGGCTGGAGCCCACGCAGGCCCAGCGCCTGCAGGAGATCACCCGGGCGATCTTCGAGGCGGGCGCGGACGCCCGCGCGCTGACCGACGAGCTGCGCGAGATCGTCACCGGGCACATCGCCTACAGCCGCGAGCGCGGCACGCGCGACATCGCCGGCGTGCTGTCGGTGCACGACAACTTCGAGAACGACCTCGAACGGGCCCAGACGCTGACGGCCATCACCGCCGCGGCGACCGAGGCGCTCATGGCGTGGATCGCCCAGACGCTCGTGCTGGTGCTGAGCGACCCGCGGTTCTCGCACCGGATCTCGGGCGGCCGCCTGCACATCGACGACGCGCTCGACGAGGTGCTGTGGCGGTCCACGACCAACCCCAACCTGATGCCGCGGTTCGCGGTGCGCGACGTGATGATCGACGACAAGCTGATCCAGCGGGGCGACACCGTGGTGGTCGCCGTGCACGCGGCCAACCACGACCCGCTGGTGCAGTCCGACGACCCGTGGGACACCGTCGGCAACCGCGCCTACCTGTCCTTCGGCGCGGGGGTGCACCGCTGCCCCGCGCCGCGGCTCGGGCGCGTGGTCTCGCGGATCGCGGTCGCCGAGCTGCTGCAGCGCCTCCAGGTCACGCTCGTGGGCGACCCGGACGAGGTCGAGTGGGCCACCAGCCCGTGGATGCGGTTCCCGGCCCGGCTGCCGGTCACGTTCCCCTCCCCGCACGAGCAGGCCCCGTCGCCCCGACCCCTCTTCCCGACGACGGCGCCGCGTCGGTGAGCGACGAGGAAGGCCCCCGCGCGTAGCCTCGGGGGCTTCCGCTCGTACTTCCTTCGTGGACTGGGAGCCACGGCGGGCGGCGGCCGAGGCCGCTACCGCGGCAAGGTGAGGATCTCCGCCCCGTCGTCCGTGATGGCGATGGTGTGCTCGCTGTGCGCGGTGCGGCAGCCGGTCGCGCTGCGCAGGGTCCAGCCGTCGCCGTCGGTCACGAGCTCGTCGGTGTCCGCCATGACCCACGGCTCCAGCGCCAGCAGCAGCCCCGGGCGCAGCCGGTAGCCGCGGCCGGGCCGCCCGGTGTTCGCGACATGCGGGTCCTGGTGCATGGTCGACCCGATGCCGTGCCCGCCGAACTCCGTGTTGATCGGGTAGCCGGCCGCGCCGAGGACGGTGCCGATGGCGTGGGACAGGTCGCCGATGCGCGCCCCGGGCCCGGCGGCGGCGATCCCCGCGGCCAGCGCGCGCTCGGTCACCTCGATCAGGGCGACACTCTCGGCGTCGGCGGCCGGGGCACCGCCCACCACGAAGCTGATCGCGGAGTCCGCGGCGATCCCGTCGAGGGACACGGCGAGGTCGAGCGTCAGCAGGTCGCCGTCGGCGAGCCGGTAGTCGTAGGGCATCCCGTGCAGGACGGCGTCGTTCACGGCCGTGCAGATGTAGTGGCCGAACGGCCCGCGGCCGAAGGACGGCGCGTAGTCGACATAGCAGGACTGCGCCCCGGCCGCGGCGATCATCTCCCGGGTCCACCGGTCGATGTCCAGGAGGTTGGTGCCGGCCGTGGCGCGGTCCCGCAGCGACCGCAGGATGCCGGCGACCAACGCGCCCGACTCCTTGGCGCGGACCAGCTCGGCAGGGTTGAGGATCTCGATCATGGGGTGCCCTTCGCACGCTTACCAATAACTATCCCGGCCATGTTATCCCGGTATTAGTATTGGCATCATGGTCAGGTTGCCGCTCACCCCCGCCGAGGTCGAGCGCGGACAGCGCCTCGGCTCCCTTCTGCGTCGCGCCCGCGGGAACCGCTCGATGCTGGAGACCGCGCTCGACGCCCGCGTCTCCCCCGAGACCCTGCGCAAGATCGAGTCGGGCCGCGTGGCCACGCCCGCGTTCTCGACCATCGCGGCGATCGCCGGCGTGCTGGGCCTGTCCCTCGACGAGGTGTGGGCCGAGATCAGCCGGCCCGACGGCGCCCGGGCGGGCGCGGGGTCAGCAGTGCGTCAGGTGGGGTGAGTCCAGGAGAGGTCGGGTCGACACGACCGGGCGACGGCTCGACCAGGTGGCCCGTGAGCTGGGCGCGGTTGCCGAGGTGGTGGGCTGGGTCGGTAGGCGATCGTGCCGTGGGTGGGGGTGGTGTGGCAGCCGATCTGGTAGCGACTGCGTGGGGTGTGTCCGGGTGCGGG